>CAMYJY010000057.1 GCA_947258835.1 uncultured Pirellulales bacterium | reverse complement strand
GGCTTCAGCCGGTAGATGTTTATTTACTCAAAGTGAAAACAGGTATCCCTCGTGCTGGCCGGTTTGGGCCGGAAAAGCCCACTCCATCCGCCTCTCAACAAGGTTTCTTGGTGAGCTGCCGCGGTGCGGAAACGAGGGCTGTTTTCTCGGGCTTTACCGGCTTCATGGAGTCCCTGTTTTCAGTTTAAGTTATTTACAAGCGATCACGGGCCAGATGTGAGGGAGTTTGTCCTGCAAAATTATCAAAAGAAAGATGTACGCAAAAGGCTGTCACAGGCTTCAAAAACCTACGCCAAGCACGCTGACGCTGATATTGCTAATGCAATATGTGAGTTAGGCGGGACGATTTAAATGCAGGCGACGTAAACGGGCCGTGGGGACGTAAACGGGACGTCCCGAAAAAGAAAATTAAAACCTTACGTAAGGTTTGGAATCTAGTTGTTGCGTCCTCTAATGGCTCCCCGCGTGATACCAGCCTGTCTGTTGCCGCTGAACCCGAACCTTTAGGCGTTGGGCAGATGAGAACTTACCCATCGACAGCCCAATGGATTGGCTGCGCTGGGATTTTCGATCACGCGGCAGGTAAAAACCTCAAACTGAAAACGGAGGCCTCCATAAAGCCGGTAAAGCCCGAGAAAACAGCCCCCCCTTTTCGTACCGCGGCGGATCACAAGGAAACCTGGTTGAGACGCGGATGGAATGGGCTTTTCCGGCCCAAGCTGGCCAGCACTAGGCATACCTGTGTTCACTTTAAGTAAAAACTTACCTGCCGCTCGCCTTACGCAGTTGCTGAACCCGCATGCACGGGGGCCAGAGCCGCAGGCTCTAGGCAGACTTGTTTTCTGGCCAGATCCGTGGCCAGTCCGGCAGCGCGGGTTCTGGCCGAGCCGGGGGCAAAGCCGTTGAGGTCCGTACGCGGGATCGGCGTCTTTCGCAGATCTCGCCCCTGCGGTGGGCGCCGCTGCGGGCCCAATCGGATGCCTCTTCCGACAAATCGGTCAGCAAACGCTCCACGCTGCGGCGGTGAACTTCCCAGGCGGAACGCTGCAGGTCAGCGGGGATGGAGATTTCCGGACCAATAATGCAACGGGCCTGCGAATAGGGACGGGGCACGGCAAAGCGGTCCCAGCTGTTCAGCCGCCAAGGGCGATCGTAGCCAAATCCCAAGGGGACAATGGGCAGCCCCAATTTGGCCGCCAGAAAAATGGTGCCGCTGGAGAGCTGACGGCGCGGGCCCCGCGGTCCGTCGGGGGTCATGGTGAGATGCATGTGCCGGCCGCGGCGTTTCATTTCCAAGAGGGCGGCAACGCCCCCCCGATTGGTGGATCCGCGGACACACTCGAAACCCATATGGTGGGCTACGTGGGCCAAGACTTCGGCGTCTTTGTGCCGACTCAGCAGCATCGCCAACTTGCAATGCGGTCGCAAGTATAAAGGTTGCAAAATGTACTCATGCCAGAATACGTAGATCCGCGGCTGCGCGGTGCCCCAGCGGGGATCCAGGGCACGGTCGTAGGCCAGCGAACGGTAGCGGAGCGTATGCATCCAGGAGGTCAGGCCTTGGGCGGCCACGAGCCCTGTCAGACCCGTGGCCCAGGCAAGTGATGTGCTCATCAGTAGTTATTCCCACAGTTAGAAACAGGGATGAGGGGATGCGTGTGATCTATCCAGTTAAATCCAGTGTATTGCCGCTCTCGCCGGAGGGATCTTTGACTGGGGGAGGAGAATTTTCGGCCGCCGGGTCGGATGGCCGGTCCTCGTGTTTCTGCTGCCCCTTGGCACCCGGTTCCCACAGGCGACGACCGTCGGCATCACGATCGGAGGCCCCTTCGTCTTGCTCGGTCTCTCCAATGCCGGTGGCCTTTTCCGTCTTTTCCTCCCCGGCGACCTGGCGCTGGATGGCATTTGCATCTTGCTTGGCGCGCTCCGTCTCGCTGCCCTGGGTTTGTGATAAAGGCGCGCCCGCGGCGCTACTTACGATTCCACTAACAGGTCCCATGTGCATTACTTTTTACTCCAGCGGGGTAGTGTGGGAAACCAGCGCTGTGCTTTCCGTGGTGTCGTGGGTAACGAGGGGGTGTTGGCATCCAAATCGGTTTGGATTTGTTGCAGCAAATGATTGATGCCAGGTAGCGCTTGCGTGTCGATTTGGGGATCGGACCAGGTACCACCCACGTACATGCGGAGGGTCTGCTGCCCCACCTGGTGGAAGAAATCTTTGACAAGCGGCAAACGTATTTCGTTGCGTCCCACCACACCGTGGAACACCAGATTCAGCTGATGGTCAAAATTGGTTTCGCCCTTGCCCAACAGGCTGACGGCATCTCCCAGGAAGTCGAGTTGGTCCAGGTAGATGTGTCGGCCTTCGATGCGATATTTCGTGTCGATTTGGTTGAAGGCCGTGGAATCGGGCGTGGCATTTCGCAAGACCTTCAGCAACCCGACCAACAGTGGTAATTTGTAAATATGGGCTTGAGTCACTTGGACTTCGCCGTGTCCACTGAGCGTATGGAGCGAGCGACCGTAGCCATTGAGGGTGAGTGTCGCATCGACTTTGCCGGAGAGACGCTCATTGCTATGAAAACACTCCTTGGTCATCCGCGGCAAATCCGCGCCTGTCAGCGCCGCCACCGCCGAGTAGCGGGGCACTCCATCCAAAGTGACCCAGGCGTCACTCACCAGACTGCCTCCATACAGCTGGGCACTTACCCGCCGGGGTGATTCTGCTTGACGTTCGGAGGCCCAAGACCCCAGCAGGCAGCGTGTCTCATCCATCCACAGGGGACCGCGGATGTTGGTGAATTGTACGTCTTCAAAAGTCAAAGACTCCAGCGCCAGCTCACCCGACGAGTGGCTCGACTGGCCGTCGCTGGCACCAACCAAGCGGATCGTGCCATGCACATTTTGCAGATCGATGCCAGGATGCAGAGCAGCTTGCAAGCAGTCGAGTTGGGCATCCCAACTGGCCTGGATGGAAGATTTATTGGAGGCAGCCTGGGAAAATTTTAGCAGCGTATTGTGCAGGCTGAACTTTCCGGTGATTTGCAGCTGTTCAATCAGTTTTCGCATTGGGGGGGGCAGTGCCAACAGCAGATCACGACGGGGCTGCAGTCGGTCGGCGGAGAGACCGGTCAACTCAAATTGCCAACCGCCATCGCGGGCAAAATTGCCCTTGCCCTGGGAACGCACGGTCGTGGGGCCATGCTTGCCAAAAAAGTCTGTAATGAGCAACTCACCGTTGAAATAGTCAAATTTGCCAGACAGTTGCTCGAGTTGGTACGGAAAGAAGACCGGCTGCATGGATGCCGTCTCTGCCCGGGGGCTGACCGAGACGCGAATTGCCGGCTGGGTATAGCCGGTTTGATGTTCCACACTGGCCACGAGATCCACCCGGCCACTCGGGCGCACCTGCTCCCAGGCTTGCTGCACAGCTGGGGGCAAGGCCTGCTTGAGGTCGTCATCAAGGGGTAGTTGATCGCCGGTGAACTGCAGCGAGAGTTCCGTGCCCACGGGGGAACGTTGCAAGGTACCTTGGCAGGTGACATTGCGGGATCCGGTGGCAATCAGATCTCTAAATTGCCAGTCCGGGCCTTCGGCCAAGACCAGGCCCTGAATACCACTAAGAGGGTAGGGGAATTTTTCGTAATTGACTTGGCTATCCACCAGCTCCAAACGTAAGGAGGTATGCGGTTTCTGCTGGTCCGGTTGGGTACGATCCAGCCGCCAGCGGAGATTAAAATGTCCCCGAGGATGTAAGGACTCGATCACCCGCCGCGTTTTCTCTGGCAGGGCGGCAATCATCTGTTGTTCAATGGCCAAGCCCTGGCCGGTAATTTCTAACCAACCCAGGGCACCAGGACGCGGATCGAAAATTTGCCCCAGAAATCGGAGGGGCTGGCCGCCGCCGTATCCCACCAGATCCACATCGAGCACTGCCGGTTGGTGGGGAGCGTTTGCCGTATAGCGGATGGTGCCCGCGCCGTTGCGGACGCGGTAACGAAACTTGTGGGATTCAAAAGCCAGTTCTCTCCCTGTCAGGGTGAGTTGCGGTCGCCAGGTGCGGCCGTCGTAGGTCAGTTGGATATCGGCATCCACGGTGCCGGCCGGTAGGTACTTGTTCCATTCCTGTTGCAGCAGCGGGGGCAACGCTTGGTAAAGTTTTTTGTCCAAGGGCAAATCCGTTACCCGCATCCCCAGTGCCAGGGGCGCATGAGGCTGCAGTCCACGACGCTCCACTTGCAGCGACAGGTTGGCCGCGTCACATTTGCCGCTGATGCCGGCCTGCAGGACGTTTTGTTGGCATTGGATGGTGCCTTGCAAATCGCTGAGCGGTCGCGGTAAACGCGGATCGATCACACGTCCCTCGCTCAGTTGGAAGTTTGCCTGAATGCGTGGGGGGGACACTCCCTGGAATTGATGCTCGACCGTTAGCTGGCCATCCAGCCGACCGGTGAACACGGTTTGATCATCGAGGCCACCCCACAGGGTGCTGGCCCAGGCTTGCAAGTCCTTGCTGAGCCGCAGTTGTTTAAAATTGCTGGTGCAGTGCCAGCTTAAATCGTCAAGGTTCAGTCGAACCACGAATGTGGCCTGTTGGACATGCGTGCCGCCCCAGGCACCGCGAATCTCTAGCGGCTGACTTCTCGGTTGTCGGCCTGCGGGGATGGTCAGGTGAAGATCCCGGAGGGCCAAGGGGGGCAAGGCCTGCCGGCTGGAATCGGAGAGCACGAGTTGGGCATTTTGGATTTCGATGGCCGGCCGGTTGTCGCCGCAGGGAGGCAGGGGCCAGCAGGACTCCAGATTCCAATTTCCCGTGGCGGTTTTTGCCACCCACAGCTGAGGATGTTTGAGGATGACGCGTTTGATTTCAGGCACGCCCTGCACCAACTGCGAAAGCTGCGCGTCGCAGACGAGCATGATTTCGTCAACCACGAGTAGATTGCTTTGCAAACGCGACGGTGTTGTTTCCGAGATGGCCAAATCGTAGATGGCAATCCCGCGGCCTTCGACCACACGCGCGCCTCCCACGCTAACGTTCAAATGGGGGAATTTCTGCGCCAGACCTTGCTCGAACTGGTAGCGAATTTCATCGTCCATGCGCAAGAATAGAAAGCCGGCCAGGCCGACGGCCCCCACCGCGACCACCATGGTGCCCAGCTTAAAAAAATACCAGCAAGTATTGATGAAACGATGAATGGCAGCCTACTCGACTTCTCTACGCTGGGTAGCCTTATTTCTTGCTTGCGAAAATTCAAGCGACCAACGGGAGCGGGCTCGTGTCTTGTGAGCGGTAGCTCGCACAGACCGGTGGCCCCCGTTCAAGCCGGGGGCAGGCCCAGTTGTTCGGTGAGGTGGGATAGTAGGTCGCGCCGTCCGCTAGGGTCAAGAGAAGCTTGCGTTATTCGCAGGGCAGGGGGGGGAAGTACGCACGTCACGGGTTGGTAGCTACTCCCAACCCGGTACCTACGAGAGCGAATTCGCCGCGAATCTGGCAGGGGCTGCTAGCATTCGAAGAGCAGTTTGCCTGCGTGGGAGCTAGCACGTACCTGGCCAGGCAGATTCAGCACGTGATCCGGGCTGTGTGGTTCGACCATATGCAGCAACCGCTGCCACCAGTCAAAAGACATTTTTTGTTCCGGCAAGCCTGTTTCCCGCCACACGCAGCGGAGGGCCGCCTTCAGCACAACGGGGTGAGCGTCGCGGACCGGGCTGAAATCCAAACTCAGGCGCAGTGGGGGGCCCGGATAAAACGCGCGCGGGACTGTTTCCAGCAACAACTGCGCCTGGTGCTCGAGGAGTTCTTCCGCCTCATCGGCTTGCACTGCCAGCTTGAGCAGCGTGGCGTCCAGATTGGAATTGTAATCTGCACGTAGTTGGGGCAGCAAATCATGCCGAATCTGGTTGCGGGTAAAGCGGAGATCCAGGTTGCTGCGATCCTCGCGGACGGATTGGCCCACAGAGCACAAAAATTCCCTCAGCAGCGCGCGTTTGCAGTCCAGCAGCGGTCGGACCAACATCACCGCTGCGGAAAGAGCGCGGCGACGCGGCATGCCCCGCAGGCCCCGCAGGCCCGAGCCGCGCAGGAAGCGGAATAAAATGGTTTCCACTTGGTCGTCGCACGTGTGCCCGGTCGCCAGGTAGCGGATGCCCAGCTGCTCAGCGGCCTGCACCAGCAGTTCGTACCGTTCGTTCCGGGCAGCGGCCTCCAGGCCGTCTCCCTGTGGGGCAGCGCCCGCGTTGCCGGCCAACTCCGTAACAGGGACTCCCAACAACGCACACTGCTGGCGGCACCAGGCCGCATCGGCGTCCGATTCTGCGCCGCGGAGACCATGGTTCACGTGCAAGGCATGCACCTGACCTGCGCCACCTACCTGTTCCTTAATCAGCAGCAGGAGTCGTAAGAGGGCCATACTATCGCCACCGCCTGAGCAGGCAACGCCCACCTGCACGTCCCGCCAAGACTGCCAGGGCCAGTTGTTGCAGCAGAGCCTGGCCAAGTCCCCAGCGGTCGCGGGCAGGTTGGCGATCCAAGTGAGTGCCTGGGATGAAGTATCCGGGCTGTCGGTCATGAGCAAATTCTCAAGGATTCGTGGCCTTAGCCGCGGCAGGTGCGTGCGTGCCGCACGGACCTCCTGCCAAGCCTGGTATTTCAGCTCCCCACGGCATGGCCACGAAGGGAGCACAAACCCAGATTCGACTTGCACTTATGGGTAATTCTGATACGATTTCGGCAGCCGTGTTACGTGCTACTCGCGGCAGTAGTTTTTGACCCTGGAGCAGTTTCACGGCACGGCCCAAAACCGTTTCGTGCTGCTATCTATCCCGTCCGTGGGACACCACCGGTGTGGTGCTGGGATCTGCTTTTAATTTCAACGAGCGATTAAGCATAAAAAAACGCAAATAAAAAAAGCCAAATGACGCAGCCTACTCGAAAGATCGGTCGTAAGTGCAACTGCCCCTTGAGGATATGTTTCATCCTTAGAGTCACTTCGAAGGGCTAGCTGGCAAAGGACGTAACGTATGATGGCAGTTGCTCTTACGACCTGCCTACTGCAGATGGCTGAAGTATTACAAAAATAGGTGTCTCAATCGATCCCCTCGACGGGTGGACCGACTGAGCAGAACTGTGTGACGGATTTTGCAAAGGGCCTAATCCGGGCACGTCATGGAATCGTGATTTACTAGTTGAATTGTCAGGTATGATTGAAATTTTCCAGCTCGTGTTGGTTTGCCTGGTGCGATGTTGTTGGGCCGTGGTTTACCGCGCCATGGGGTGTTGCCGGGACTGGTCCGTGGCAAGCACTCGGTGTGACCCCGTGACGCGTGTTTGCAGCGCGGCAAGAGGTTGCGCATGGTCGGACGTCGGTCAGCCGTCTCGCGTACGGTCTGCTTTCGCACCCGGGGCCTGGCTGTTGGGTGAGCGTGCAGGGCGGGCGACGAAAATGCCTGAGGTTTGTGCCTGGCTGGCAAGGCCAGCAGCAACACCAGGGCAGGTCACGCAACACGCCTGCAGCAACCCTGCTGGGTGGTAAGATCACTGTTCTTCCATGTGCCTTGATAGCCAAGCTACCCCCACAAGCCTGAATCTCCCTCGCTGGTAGCATTCCTGAGGCTTTCGGGCAGTCGTTTGGTTTTCTTTGCAGCTACCTGCCGCACGAGGTTCGTGCTAGCGAGCTCGTGCCAGTTCTTCTCAGGCGAAAAGCCAAGCAGGGACCGATAGGCTGCGGAAGTACAACGTTTTCGGAAGGAAAATTTACCATGGCATCCCCGCTGCTTTCCACATCCCCGCTGCTTTCCACATCCCCTCTTTCTCCTCCCTGGCTTTATCCCCTGTGGGCTGCCTCTGAGTGGCAGCTGCTGTTCGTCATCTTGGCGGCTGGCCTGATGGGGGCGGCTGCTTTGAAGTTTCTCGACTACCTGCGCAAGTGGGATGCCGATCGCGAGGCAGGACGGATTATCGAGCGCGCGGAGGTCAAGGCCGCGGCACGGCGGAAGGAGGCGGAGGTCGAGGCCAAGGAGTTGGGGTTGAGAGAGAAAGAGCGGCTGGAACAGGAAAACAACGAGATTCGCAATCAGCTTCATGAGCGGGAACGCCAGCTGGATAAGCAGGAGGACAACCTTTCGCAGCGGGACGAGCAACTGGAAAAACAAACCGCGATGGTCGAGAACAATCAGCGGCGGCTTGCTGAAAAAACCGACGATGTGAACCGCAGGCAGCAAGAGCTGGATGCGCTGCTCGATCTGGAGCGTCAGACGATGCATCAACTTAGCGGTTTAAGTCCCGCGGAAGCGGAGACGCGGTTGTTGGAGCATTTGGAACGGGAGTTGGTAAAGCAGCAGGGAGCGCTGATTCTGCGTTATGAAAAGGAAGCGGCCGAGAAATGCGACAGCAGGGCCAAAGAGATGCTGATTAGCTCATTGCAGCGGTTTGCCGCCGCGCACACGGCCGAATCGACGACCAGCACCGTTGATATTCCCAATGATGAGATGAAAGGGCGTGTCATTGGGCGTGAAGGACGTAATATTCGGGCCTTGGAAAAGGCGACGGGGGTGGATGTGATCATTGATGACACGCCGGGGGTAGTGATTGTCAGCGCTTTTGATCCGGTGCGTCGGGAAATTGCGCGGCTGGCCCTCAACAAGCTGATTTCCGACGGACGCATCCATCCTTCGCGGATTGAAGAACTGGTGGCAGAAACAGAAACCGAGATTGGCAAGGAAATTCGTCGCTACGGTGAAGAGGCCATGCAAGAGGCCCAAGTTTTTGGCTTGCACGATCGCGTGGTTGATTTGCTAGGCCGTTTGAAATATCGCACCAGCTACAGTCAAAACGTGCTCAGGCACTCGATCGAGGTTTGTTTTATCGCGGGCATGCTGGCTGAAGAAATGGGTTACGACGCCGACTTGGCGCGTCGGGCGGGATTGCTCCACGACATCGGCAAGGCGGCCGACCATGATCAGGAAGGTGGACATCCGCAGATTGGCGCCGATCTACTGAAGCGATTCGGTGAAGGGCCAGAGGTTGTGCATGCTGCTTTGGGCCACCACGACGACGTGCGCCCCGACAGGCCCTACACGGTCCTGACGGCTGCGGGCGATGCGTGCAGTGCGTCACGCCCCGGTGCCCGTCGTGAGACGCTTGACCGCTATGTCAAACGCATGCAGGAGTTGGAGACGATCGCCACCGATTTCTCGGGGGTCACGCAGGCCTTTGCCATTCAGGCCGGTCGCGAAGTTCGTGTGATTGCCAGCGCCTCGGACACGACCGATGAGTCGGTGGCAAAAATCTGCCGCGACATTGCCACGGCATTTGAGCAACAACTGACCTACCCCGGCGAAATTAAAGTTACCGTAATCCGTGAAACCCGAGTGTCAGAAGTGGCACGTTAGGAGTTGCGAGTTTCGAGTTTCGAGTTTCGAGTTGCGAATCCCTAGTCCCTAGCCCCTAGCCCCTAACTAGCCCCGTCATGCGAATTTTGTTTCTTGGCGATATTGTGGGACGGCCTGGGCGAGAGATCGTCGCGCGGGCAGTGCCTGGGCTTCGCCAGCGGCATGGCTTGGATCTGGTGTTGGCCAATGCTGAGAACGCGGCAGGCGGCTCGGGGCTGACGCCGAGTATCTACCACGAGTTGGTTCAAGCGGGGGTGGATGGGATCACTCTGGGCGACCATGTCTACCGTCGTAAAGAGATCTACTCGGTCCTTTCCAATCAGGACAATATTGTCCGTCCAGCCAATTTGCCGGAGGAGGCCGTGGGTAGGCGGTGGGCCGTAGTGCCAGCGCGGGACGGAACTGAAGTGGCTTTTTTGTGTGTGCTGGGGCAATTGTTCATGAAGCCTATGGACAATCCCTGGCGAGCCGTCGACCAAGCCTTGGCCCAAATTCCCTCCGACGTGCGGGTGCGGTTGGTTGATTTCCACGTGGAGGCCACCAGTGAGGCCCAGTTGCTTGGCCGTTATCTGGACGGCAGAGTCAGTGCTGTGCTGGGGACCCATACGCATGTGCCTACGGCGGATGAATGTATTTTGCCAGGTGGCACGGCCTTTCAGTGTGATGTGGGGATGACCGGGCCGTTCGAGAGTATTTTGGGGCGGAGGATCGACCGCGTGATGGAAACCACGCTGACCTCCAATCCTACGCAGTTTGAGGTGGCGACCAAGGATGTGCGGCTGTGCGGGACACTGGTCGAAATCGACAGCCAATCCGGCCAGGCCATGGCCATCAAGCGACTTTGCGTGCTGGAAGCGGAGCTGGAGCAGCTCGAGGCCCGGTAGCTCCAGGGCCCTGACGCCCGGTATCCGTTGGAGTAGAAATCATGCTCAGAGAGGGGGCCCAAAATGTCTTCCCGAAAAAATAATGAGCCAGAAAGTTCTCCAGCCGAGAGCTTGCTCGCCGAGGCGATCGCGCGGCATCAAGAGGGAAATTTTTCTGCAGCAGAAAAACTGTATCGCCGATTGATGCAGGATTTTCCCGCTTGTGTGGATTCCTATTGCAACTTGGGCGTTCTGCTCAGTGAAAAAGGAGAGCAGGAAGAGGCCATCGCATTATTTTATCGGGCTGCCGAGATCAATCCTGCCTCGGCGGAAGTCCACAATAATTTAGGAACGATGTTGCGTCGAGCAGGAAGTCTGGGGAAGGCGATCAAGGAGTATCGCCAAGCCTTGGAAATAGACCCTCAGATGGCCGACGCCAATTATAATATTGCAGAAATTTACATGCACGAAAGCAAGGAAGAAAAAGCCTTGCCCTATTTGGAACGTGCCGCGCAGCGCTCCCCACAGCATATAGAAACGCAAGCGAATCTTGCCAGAGCCTATTTTGCCACCGGGCACTTGGAGAAGTCACGACAGCACGGTCAGCTTACCTTAGCACTCAAGGACAAAGTTTATTGCGACCTTTTCCTCAACTCTGCTTACAAAACGGCCTTGAATGAGAAAACAACTCCTGCCTTTGTGGAAGATTCTCCCAGCCGCAATATCATCGCCTATTCCTTGTGGGGCTTTCAGGAAAAATACCTTCACGGGGCCATCAAAAACGCGCAGATCGCCCCGTACATCTTTCCAGATTGGAGGTGCCGCTTTTATTGTGACGCTACCGTCTCCGCAGAAATTGTGGCGGAGTTGAAACGCTATGGTGCTCAGGTCGTGCGGATGTCACCAGCCGAGAAAACGGTGCATCCTTTGTACTGGCGTTTTTTTGTTTCTGACGATCCAAGTGTGGACCGCTTTCTCTGCCGCGATGCGGATTCCAGGTTAAATTGTCAGGAACGGGTTGCCGTGGATGAATGGATCCGCGCGGGGAAAGCTTTTCATATTATGAGAGATCACTACCTGCACACGGAACTCATTCTGGCTGGGATGTGGGGAGGCGTGGCTGGGGTCCTACCCAATGTGGAGGTCGCTGCAAAAGCGTTTGCTCCCGTATTTAATGACGCATACCGCGATCAAAATTTCTTACGTTCTTTTATCTGGCCGTTAATTAAAAACGATGCCGTGATCCATGACAGTCATTTTCAGTTTGGTCCCCAAGCCCGGGATTTTCCTGATTATGGAAGGCGTCCTGGCAGTTTGCACGTGGGGGTAGGGGAAAGCGCGGACCTCAAAATTAAGCCGCCCAGCAGCGCCCATGCTCCTCATGCGCCCCTGCTGGAGTCAAGGTATGTGGCCCTGAAAAATTGTCGCCATGGTCCGATGGCGTACAATATCAACGATACGTTTGTGGGTCGTTCTTTGGACTACTACGGGGAGTTGTGCGACTCGGAATTGAATCTGTTGGGCGTCGTTCTGCAAGAGGGGCAAACGGTTCTGGATGTGGGGGCAAACATTGGCGTCCATACGGTGTTCCTGGCAAAAAAAGTTGGTTTGAAAGGAACTGTTTTTGCGTTTGAGCCGCAGAGGCATGCCTACCATCTTCTGTGTGCCAATATAGCCCTCAATTCCTTGTCCAATGTACATAGCTTTCGTTGTGGCGTCGGGGAGAAAAAGGCCCATTGCTTTATTCCAGACTTCGAGCCGGATGTGGAGAGGAATTACGGCGCCTTGAGTATTGAAGATGGTGAGGACGGAGAAAAGATAAAAATTGTCTCTATCGATAGCTTGGATTTGCCAGCTTGTCATCTGATAAAAATTGACGTGGAGGGCATGGAGAGCAAGGTCTTACTGGGAGCGAAAAAAACCTTGGAAAAGTTCAAGCCCATGCTTTTTATGGAAAATAATCGAGAAGAACAGTCCGATGAACTTTTTCAAATTACGGAGGAATCTGGCTACCGGGCTTGGTGGCATTTTACTCCGTACTACAATCCCAAAAATTATTTTGACAACTCCGAGAATATCTTTCCTGATGTCGTAGATGCGAATGTCCTTTGCATCCATCGGGATGTTCCCGCGCAGGTTGATGTATTGGAGCCTGTTTTGGAAGGCGACACCTGGAGAAAGGCTGTCCAGCGCTGGAAAAAAAGAGCCTTGTCTTCCCATTGACGTAGCCAAGGTTGGCCGGACTGTAGGGTATCGCCGACCCTTGTCGTGGGGTGGCACCGACACGTGTCGGGCAGAGGCGTGATGATCGAGCCAACCGTAGTCGGGCATGTCGGTGTGTGCAGCCCAGGCGGTGTTGGGTGTTCCAGAGCAGATGGCCTCCTGGCCGCGCCCACCGACATCATTCGAATCCGTCAAACCAGCGGAACAAAGGCCACCGGGCCCGCGTTCTGCTGCGAGATGCTGCCATCCTCCGCCTTCTTCAGCACCCACATCTCCTGGGCATGGGTACCCACGGGAATCACCATTCTGCCACCCAGTGCCAGCTGCTCCACGAGCGGTCGTGGAATATGGTCCGCCGCGGCCGCAACGGCAATGACGTCAAAAGGCGCCTGGTCCGGCCAACCTTGGGAACCATCGCCGGTACGGACCTGGATATTTTGGTAGCCCAGTGCTACCAGCCGCGCGTGGGCCGCGTCGGCTAGGGGTTGCAGAATCTCGATGCTGTACACCTGGCGGACCAGCTCGGCCAAGAGAGCCGCTTGGTACCCCGAACCGGTCCCCACGTCGAGTGCCTTGTCGGCAGGTTGGGGCTGCACCCATTCCATCATCTTCGCTACCAGACGCGGCTGTGAAATGGTCTGTCCGTAGCCAATGGGCAGCGGTGCGTTGACGTAGGCCTGATCGCGCACGTGTTGAGGAACAAACTCCGGTCGAGGAATCCCACGCATTACGTCGAGTATTTGTTTTAAGTTGAGTTGGCGATTGGGCATCGGTGCGCTGGCGTCAGGGAATGCCGTGGAAGGATATTTTTTATGGAGCGTCCATGTGTGGCTCGATAGTCATGGGGTTCGGTTGGGGGGTGCCTAGCAATCCGCAACACACTCTAGTTCGCTATGCTCGCTATTTTGCCATGTTACTGCTATCACACCTCTACGTCATTCCCGCGCGGGCGGGAATCTAAACTCCCTGAGGCTGTCACTGGATTCCCGCCTCCGCGGGAATGACGTGGACTCGAACAGCCTGGATTCCCGCCTGCGCGGGAATGACATGGACTCGAATAGCCTGGATTCCCGCCTGCGCGGGAATGACGTGGGTGCGGACAACCTGGATTCCCGCCTCCGCGGGAATGACGTGGACTCGAACAGCCTGGATTCCCGCCTGCGCGGGAATGACGTAGGGACCCGAACAGCCTGGATTTCCGCCTGCGCGGGAATGACGTAATTGGGGGATAATTCGCATTGTGGTCCCACGGCCGTTTGGCTATCGTTCGTCCTCCCTGTTTCCGGTAGGAAAGGAGATTTATCATGATCTGGAACCAGCGTGTGGTTTTGGCTGGGCTGCTTGGTTGTCTTCTGGTGTCGGCCACCGGCTGCTTGCCTTCGATCTTGGCGACGGGTATCTATTTATGGCAGGGGGGGAATGTGGTGGCCGCCCAAACGAAAACCTTAGAGAACGAACGTGTCGTGGTGGTTTGTCGGCCTCCAGCCACCAATGAATATCGTTATGCAGGGGCTGCCAGGACGATTGGCAAACGCGTCAGTCAGGCGCTGGCGGCCAACGTAGGGGGTATTGATGTCGTCAGTCCTGCCGAGGTGGACAACTGGGTCGACGAACAAGATTGGGATAATTTTAAAGACCTGGGTCGGTCACTGAAGGCTACCCGCGTGGTGTATATCGAGCTAGGTCGATTTGATTTATACAAAGGTGCCAACGTATATCAAGGGAATGCAGAAATCCACCTCACGGTGTACGATATGACCGATCGCGGTCAAGATATTTGGCAGCGCAACGTGGGGCAAGTCCTCTTCCCACGGCACAGCGGTATCCCCACGGCGGATAAAACCGAATACCAATTCCAAGATCAATTTGTCAGCGTAGTATCCGATCAGATCGCCAAGCATTTTTACCGTCACAATCCCAATACTACCTTTGCCATGGATGCCGTGGCCAATCAGTAGGCTGCAGGTACCTCGGATCGCTGGGGTTTTGCTGCGAGGTTCATGATGCACCGTTGCCACAATCGACTGGGCCGCCTGGCCGCCGTATTTCCAGCTTGCTTGCTGCTAACGATGCTCTGCGGGCTCGTCTGGCCAGCGATGGTGTGGGCCCAAGGGGGAGCTCGTGCCGGTGATGTGGAGACGGTGACGCTTTCCACCAAGGACGGTGTTCGTTTGGGGGCCAGCTACTATCCCAGCAGCAGAGGCAGGGATGCCGTGCCCGTGTTGATGCTCCATGACTACAAGGAGAGCCGGGCGATTTTTCACAATCTCGCCTTGAGCCTGCAAAATCCAGACGCGACTTCCCAAAACTCGCATGCCGTGGTGACCCTCGATCTGCGGGGGCATGGGGATAGTCGGAAGCGTGAAGATGGGCGTGAAATCGCGGCCGCACGGCTGAACACAAAGGATTACCGCAACATGGTGTTGTTTGATCTGGAGGCGGTGCGTAAATTTCTGGTGAAAAAAAACGATGCTGGAGAATTGAATCTCAATAAGCTGTGCCTGCTAGGCGGGGGCCTGGGAGCAAATGTCGCCACCTCGTGGGCCGCGGTCGACTGGAGCGCGCCGAAACTACCGCGGATCAAACAGGGGCAGGATGTCAAAGGCCTGTTTCTCGCCTCGCCAAGTTGGTCGGCTTTCGGCTTGCCCTTGCTCCAACCACTCCGCCAGCCGGGGGTCCAACGCCAGGTTTCTCTGTTCATGGTCTACGGGGCGGAGCAGAAAAAGGTCACCAAAAGCGTGAAGTCGATCTACAAAAATCTGGACAAGTACCGGCCGCGACCGCCACGCGGGGAAATGCCCGACCTGATCGCCTGGCCGCTGGCCACCGAGCTGCAGGGCACCAAATTGCTGGTGGACCCTCAGTTTGAGGTGCTCACGCACTTGCGACGATTTCTTGATGCACGCCTCGATGCTCAAGACTACCCTTGGCAAAAACGTCGTCCGAAGGGATAGACATTACGAGAGGCCCAGCGCTTGGGCAACGTGTGCCGCTGTATCTTGGCAAAAAGTAAAACCGCTGCCGCCATGCCCAAAATGGACGTAGACCGAGAGCTTGCGGGCGAGCCGTTTTTCTAGCCGCGCCGCGATGCTCTCAGCGGGGACGACCCTCGGGCCAAGTCCTTCCAGGTAGGGCCGGACGCCCACCCGCCAATCGATGGCCACGTCTGCGCGGTGCTCCCAGAATCCGGCCGCGGCCAGTTTGCTTTGGCAAGGTTCCGGTAGGTACGTGGCGGCCCGCTCCAAAATGCCCGCCCGCTCCGCTGGCAGGACTTCCCAATCCCTGGCGGCGTAGTCGAACTCCGTGGGATGTACGGTTCCTCCCACAACATAGCCATCATCCTGCGGCACCACGTACAAAGAATTCGTAGCAAACGGTCCGCCTTCGTAAACCAGCACTCTTTCTTCCGGGCCGGGCTGGGCGGCCACACGCGCCACAACACCCTTGCGAAACTGAATTTTCGTCTGTTCCAGCTTATCTTGATCGTACAGTCGGAAATAGTGTGTGCCGGTGCCGGTGCAGAGGACAAGTTGAGAAATATCGTGCTGCCGCAAGAGATCCACCCAGGCTTGTTCGCAGGCCGTGGCGGCTGCGGCGGCTCCGGCTGTGGCGGCTCCGGCTGTGGCGGTTCCGGCTGTGGCGGCTCCGGCTGTGGCGGTTCCGGCTGCGGCGGTTTCGTGGGAGGCCACATTGAGGAAAGGGTAGGGCCACGCGGTGATCAATTCCACCTGGGGACGCTGCTGGAGCAGCGCCAAATACCAGGCTCGGAAGCGGGCCACTTGAATTACCGGGGCTTGGTAACAACACTCACAGCGGTAGGATAACCCCGTGGTTTTGTTTTCGATAAAGTCGTCACCATGGGGGAGCGGTTGGTAATTGATTTCTGCAAACGCGCTCCAGGCTGGTCTTTGGAACTGGCCTTGGACCCAATATTGTTCCACCGTGCGCCACACGACACCCACATCGTGGCGCGGACTACCGCGCCACTGGGTGTAAAATTTTAGGGTCTGGTAGGACAAATCTTTTTCTTCGGCGGGGGTCACTCCAGAGGAGAAGGGGGTCCAAAAAGCGCCTGCCGCGGGGTACGTCTGTGTCATGGGAACGCCGCCTGGTGGCAGAGAACCAGGTTGCGGACTGACCAGAACCACCCGACGGCC
>CAMYJY010000056.1:1673-12453 GCA_947258835.1 uncultured Pirellulales bacterium | reverse complement strand
CACCCACGTCAGGCTACCTGGAAGCCTAGTGTTCAGTTGGAGATGTTTTTTCGGGGCTATCCAATACCGTTCGGCACAAGATTTGGGCAACCGTCTGCGTGCTACGACAGCAATTCACTCTCTTCTTAGCCATTCCTGCGGCAGCCAAGGAACCACAGCGAACGCTACGACCAGCAGGGACTTATTTTTCGTTTGTTGATTCGTTGTTTCCGTTGTTTCGTCGTGGTTCAAAATTCTCAGCTAGTAGGCTGGGGCTGCGCCCCAGCCTACGACTCGCAAAGTAATTTGTGTATCACCCACGTCAGGCTGCCTGGAAGCCTAGTGTTCAGTTGGAGATGTTTTTTCGGGGCCACTGGCGGTGGGCGGCGGCTTCCCCCCCACGTACTCGCTCCGCTGGCGCGCGTAATCAGCGGCGCCGGGCAGCTGAGGGCCGGCCCAGTTGCCCTCCTGAGCGGTCTCGAACATCCGCTGCAGGAAGGGTCGGCACCAACCGCAGCCGGTTCCTGCTCCAAAACACTCGGACAGTTGCCCCACCCGCTGGGGCTGCCGGATACGTAAAAAATTCGCCACCTTACGTCGGGTGACATGAAAACAGAGGCACAGCTCATCGTCGGGTTCCATAGCCTCATTCTAGTACGGCTACCGGGCGCATCGCAATCCTGCCAGCCGCTGCCGCTCCGCTGGGGTGCCGGGATGGACTGGCCCAGCGCGGCAGAGCCGCAACCCAAGGCCCCTCCGACCCGCAAAGTCTGGGCAAGCTACCAGCGGCACGCATAACCAGAAGAGTCGTGCTGGACGCGGTGAATATTTGCGGTTTTCACGTCTGGGGGCCTCCTGAGTTTTGCGTTCTGTCCGCAAGCGCAGGCAGTCGAAAACCGATCTTACCTAGAGGCCGGGCAGGATGATTCTCTGTCAGGCAGCCCCAGGCTTTAGGCGTTGGGCAGATGAGAACTTACCCATCGACAGCCCAATGGATTGGCTTCGCTGGGATTTTCGATCACGCGGCAGGTAGGGCAGATGAGAACTTACCCATCGACAGCCCAATGGATTGGCTTCGCTGGGATTTTCGATCACGCGGCAGGTAAAAACTTACCTGCCGCTCGCCTTATTTCCGGTAGGAGGGCGCTGATGCGGTGGATGCGAAATAAACAACGGTGGCCTGGATTCATGGTACTGGCTGGCTTGTTGGCGGTGGCCCTGGCTGCGCCTCCAAAGTGGCAAGCTGGGGCACGGCAGCAAAAGCAGCACTCAGCGATCCTTGCGCGATGGGACCGTCTGCCTGCGGTCCCTCAGGTTGTCTCGCGGCAGCCTGATGCTGGTGATTTGGTGTCTGCCATACCGGATCAGCCGGCCACTCCTAGCGGTCCAGGCGGTCCAGCTGCCTGTACGCCCTCTCCACCAGCGGAGGTCGCTGACAGCCGCCCGCAGTGCAGCGGTCGCGGCAGCAGCCCCCTGTTGGCGAACCAGCAGCGAGCAACTAAGTTGGCAGCCCCCCGTGCGAGCCGGGGGCAGGATCACGGTGTTGCCGATGATCAGAATTCTGGCAACCTGCGTGCCGTGGAGCGACCCACGGGAGCGGGCCTAGGTCTCCCGAGCGTTAGCTCCCTGGGGTGGGCGTTTCCCCGCTCAAGCTGGGGGCAGGTTCTGCCACGCTGTGATTTTCCAGCCCTGCTGCAGTTGCGGGACAGCTTGTTGTCGGTCTTGGGCCGCGTAGCGGAGAGCCAGCCGGCCACCGCCAGCGCGGTGGTCCAGACTGCGGTCCCCACCCCTGCTCCGTCTCCCACCGCATCCGTGCCGGAAAAGACTAGCCGTTTGCCGCTGCTGTGTACGCGTCCAGACCACTTGCTGCGGCAGCTTCAACTCGTGGCCGAGCAAGCACCGCACCCGGCTTGGGCCAGCCGCTCGTTGGCACTGGTGAGGCAACTGGCCAACTCGGGCACCCCGTCTGCGCCCCGGCAAATTCTGAGCGAACTTGAGCAGTTGGCCCAGGAGGGTGCGGACTACTCCGACGCCGTTTCTCAGCCGGAGGCCCAGACGGTCGCCATGGCTTTGCAGCGGAGGGTAGGAATCTGGCAGGTCCTCTTGCTGCACCCGGTGGCTACCGGCGCTGCCCCGGAGGATGCGGCGCTGCTGCGGCCTGTGCTCGCAGAGACTACCGGGCTCTTGGCGAAGTATGAGCGGGGAGCAGCATGGCGTGACTACCTCCTGCTGGATGATGTGGCTGCTGGCACGAGTCCAGGAGTTTTAGGAAGTCATGCCAGTCGTGCCGAGCTCGATAAATTAGCCCGACTGTTGCTAGACCGTTTTGAAGCCCCTCGGCTGACCGCAGCCCAACACGCGTTTCTGCACACCCCACCTTTATTGGGTCTCTACAGACAATTGCAAGCCTGCGCGGCCCGTTCCGTCAATTTGGAATTGCTGGACGCCTTGGTGGAGCGTTATGAGTCGCAGCGTGCAACCAAGTATGCTGCGGCCATCGCGCGGCGGGGCCAGTGGCTGCGGTGGTCTGCGGATCCTGCTTGGCAAGCCTTGGCAGCACATCTGGAAGAGCACTATCGCGGTTCCAACCTGCGGATTGCAATTTCTGCGGACCTGATGAATCGTATGCTGCCCCAGCAAAAAGCTCGCGTCAGTCCCGTCCGGGAAAGGGTTGCCGGATCCAAGGTGCGCGGTCAATCGCGCACCACCACGCAACTGCGTGTCCAGCTCTTGCCGGCTAGCGAAACCTGGCGGATTGCCTTGGAGGCCTTTGGCCACGTCTATTCGGAAACGCGTTCGGAAACCTGGCCAGCTCGCGTGCGGAATGCATCCAAGATGCAATTTCAGACGCGTAAAATTGTGGAATTGGGCCAGGCGGGTGTGGACACCAGGCCCGCTCAAGCGCGGGCCTACGGCCGCAATGAACTCCTGGGTGTCGACAGCCAGTTCGACCGCCTCCCTTTCCTGGGCCAATTGTTTCAAGATCTGGCCCGCCAAAAGCATCGCCAGTCTCGACCGATTGCCTTACAACAAGTGAAATCCAAAGTCGCTAGTCAAGCCCGCAGGCGGATGGATCAAGAGGCCGACCCCAAGCTCCACCGTCTGGAAGAGAAGTTTCGTGGCCAGGTAGAAACGGCCGTCGGTCAGCTGGGGTTGGTAGCCGAACCGCTGGAGATGCGGACCACGGAGGACCGCGCGGTGATGCAAGTTCGCTTGGCCAATCCGTGCCAGCTGGCTGCCCACACGCTGCGTCCCTGGGCACCGTCGGATAGTCTTGCCAGTGTGCAGCTGCATGAAACGGCCTGCAACAATGCGTTGTCCGGTTTGGGGCTCGATGGCCGGCGGATGACGACCTTGGAGCTATTTCAGTTCATCACGGCCAAGTTGGGGCTGCCTCCAGCCAGTCCCCCGCGGGATCTGCCGCAACGTGCTTCGATTACATTTGCAGCGCGGGGTGCGGTGCGGGTCTTGCTCGATGGCGATCGCCTCGAGCTGATCTTAGGCATTGCCGAATTGGCCAGGGGACGCGACAAGATTAAAAACTTTGAGGTGCATGCCTTTTTTCGACCGACAGGTACGGGGCTGGACCTCCGTCTCGTCCGAGATGGTACGTTGCAATTCGCCGGCCGACGACTAAAAACGGGCCCGCGTGTGGTGCTGCACAGCGTGCTCGGCAAACTGCTTCCCAAGGACCAAGAGATTGGCGTGTTTCAAACGGGCCCGGAAAGCGATCCCCGCTGGGACGGCTTGATGGTCACGCAGCTAGAAATTACCGCTGGCTGGTTCGCCCTGGCCATTGGACCTCGGCAGCCGGAACGTGTCGCTTGGCGGACATCAGCGGCTCGCAGGCCGAGTCCCTAAACGAATCATCTTTTTTCCGGCAGGGGCTGCCGGAGGCGGCTGATTACCTGGACTGCCAATCCGCAGATCAGCACGATCCCAGCCGCGTGATCGCAGAGCATCCTCATCGAGACTTGGCCCAGAGCCTCGTGCACGACGGCTGCGGACTGTGCCGCGATGGCGAGGCAGGTCAGGGAGCCGTAGATGATCAAATTCAGCAGACACAGGAAATCCTGCCGCTGCGAGCGCGGCGTGGTCTGCAGTGTGAGCACGGCCCCCCAGCCCACGGCGGCGAACCCTGTCACCGGCAGCCCGCCGAGTCCGGCCTGCATGAGCAGGATCGCTACAAGTCCGGCACCCAGGAGTAAGGGGCCGCGGTTTTTTGGAGCAGGCAGGAAATGCATAGCTCCATTGTGCTTGGAACGGGGGTGCTCGTCAAAAGCGTGACGGTTTATCGCGCCTTGGATAAGATCCAAGTGCTGACCGCTCAAGATACCCTCACGGGCGAATCGGTCATTCCAGGTTTTCAGTGCCAGGTCGCCGATTTTTTTGTCGGACTGAAATAACGGGGATGTGAGATGTGAGATGTGAGATATTTGATGTGGGGTGTGATTTCTGTAGGTTGCGCCCCAGCCTACTCGTTGAGAATCTTGAACCACGACGAAACAACGTCCACTACGAATCAATAAGCAAAAAATAAGTCTCTGCTGGTCCCGGGGTGGCACCGAAACTTGTCCGCGAGGGGCGTGACCAACGAGCAAGACATGGCCCTGCGTCGGTGCGCGCAGCACAGGAGGTAGTGGGTGTTCCAGAGCGGATTACCGGCCGCCACCGACAATCGCACGTTCAAAAGATCGGCGATCCGGTTGACTGGCGGCCTCAATTTCCGGTGGATCCGGTCGATTGGTCAGCATTTTCGTCGGCCTGCGGGACGGACCGTTTGGGCTCGGCGGCCGTGCCGGGCACAATCTTGGGATTGGGTGAGCTTTCCTCCACGATGCGGGATAGCTCTTCTGAATCGATCACCTCCTGCTCCATCAAGGCCTGGGAGGTGGCGTCCAGGGCCGCGCGGCGCTCCGCCAAGATGTGACGGACACGATCCAACCCTTCATCAATGATCCGTTTGACTTCTTCGTCGATCTCGCGGGATGTTTCTTCGCTATGGCTGGAGGCATGTGCCAACTCTCCGCCCGTGGTCAGGAACGGATTGCGATTGCTCTCGCGATAATTGACACGTCCCAGTCGGCTCATGCCAAAGTCCATCACCATGCTGCGGGCAATTTCCGTGGCGCGTTCCAAATCGTTTTGCGCACCTGAGGAGATGTCTTCGAAGACGATCTCTTCGGCTACCGTACCCGCCAGCAACACTTGGATGCGGCTTTCCAATTCACCCTGGGTCATGAGGAAGCGATCCTGCTCGGGCCGCTGCATCGTATAACCCAAGGCGGCCATGCCGCGGGGAATGATGGAAACTTTGTGAACCGGGTCCGTATTGGGCAGCGAGTAGGCGACCAAGGCATGCCCGCTTTCGTGGAAGGCCACGCGCAACTTCTCGTCATCCTGCATGATACGTTTCTTCTTTTCGAGTCCAGCACTGGTCCGCTCGACGGCCTCGTTCAGTTCTTCCATGCCCACGGCCTGTTTGTCATTCCGCGCTGCCAGCAGGGCCGCCTCGTTGACAATATTGGCCAGGTCCGCGCCCACAAAACCACTAGTGATACCCGCCACCCGCTTGACATCGACATCTTCGCCGACCCGGATATTTTGCAGGTGCACTTCCAAAATCTCTTCTCGACCGGCGACGTCGGGCCGATCCACGAGTACGTGGCGGTCGAAGCGACCGGGACGCAACAAGGCCGGATCGAGTGTTTCCGGACGGTTGGTGGCCGCCATCACAATCACGCCACTATTCGATCCAAAACCGTCCATTTCCACCAACAGCGCATTGAGCGTCTGTTCGCGTTCGTCATGACCGCCAATCTGCCCGCTCCCACGCGTTTTGCCCAAGGCGTCGAGCTCGTCGATGAAGATAATGCAGGGCGCCTGCTGCTCGGCTTGTTGGAACATGTCGCGGACCCGCGCGGCTCCCACCCCCACGAACATCTCCACGAAGTCAGAACCGCTCAAACTAAAGAAGGGCACACCCGCCTCTCCGGCGACGGCCTTGGCGAGCAAGGTTTTGCCCGTGCCAGGCGGTCCAATCAGCAGGACACCTTTGGGGATCCGCCCCCCCAGTCGCTGATAGCGGTCGGGTGTTTTTAGGAAGTCGACGACCTCTCGGAGTTCGTCCACTGCCTCCTCCACGCCGGCGACATCGTCAAAGGTTTGTTCAATTTCTTCTTGAGCGTATAATTTTGCCCGACTGCGGCCAAAAGCCATGGGGGAGCCAGCCCCACCCATGCGGCGGAGGAGGACGACTGCCAACAAGAGCAACATCCCAAAAAACATCATTTGCACGAGGTAATGCAAAAAAGTGCTCGGCTGGTTCGCCACACTGTAAGGGACTTTGTGCTTGGTCAGCAGTTTGGAAAACTCTCGTTCGTTGGGCAGACGGTCCGTCCGAAACGGAACTCTTTCGGGCGCGCTGGCCTCGGCTTCTTCGCTGCCAGGCTCCGCGGCGGTGTTTTTGATCGTCCGCATCACATAGCCGGTGACTTCGGTGGTCCCCAGCTGAATCTCTTGGGGGTTGTTGATCACCAAGATGCGTTTGACATTGCTCGAGCGATCCTCGATCTCAATAAAATTGTCATTCGGTTCGTGACGGGGATCACTTTTTGCGATTAACGTTTCCAAATCGCTCCATTGAATCTCCAGTCGATCCTGTCCTCTCCAGACGGTTCCCAAGAGCAGCAACACAGCCAGGAAACCCAGGGCGTACCACACAATGTTGTTGTTGGGCGGGGTCGGCTTTTTGTCCGAATTCGATTTGGTTTTTTTGTGCGAGTCTTCCATAGCGTTGTTGCGTTGGCCCTTGATGGAACTGCAGGAGAAGTAAATTGATCTGAATAGGTAATTAATAGTCAATAAAAGTCGATTGTGAAGACGCGCCCTGGGAGGATCCCAACAGGCCCCCCTTCACGTGCCAATCACCGCTCACCCACCATACTAAGCTAACACCAAGGTCGAGCCAAAGAAAGCTTCTCTCATTGCCGGGAAAATCGGTCGTTCGCCGCTCGTGAGCACCCCTGGGAGGCACCTTTGTGATGATTGGGAGGGTAAAATGGCATGTGCCTGCCTCCGGATGGCACTGGGGCTTGCCCCGGGCTTGCACGGGGCCCTGACCCCTGGCCTGAACGGGGACCGCCGATCTCTGCGGGCGACCGCTGAGAAGAGATGGGTCCGCCTCCGGTGGGCCCTCCCCTGGGTGGTGGTAGCAAAAATCCATACCGATACTAGCACCGACAGCTGGAGAATCCGCTCTAGAGGCATGGGGACCGATCCTTTCAGTGCGGAGGTGACTTGCCGGCAGGTGCCCCTCCCCCTAAAATGCTCGCTGCGAACCACTGGCAGTGATGGCATAATCCTCGCCACGATATACGTTTACGTTGTTTACGTTGCTCAGCGGATTTTGGTGCGGTCCCTGTTGCTCATTCATCATGCCTGCCACGATTCTACGACCGACGTCGCCCATCAATGAATAACACTGCCAAACAGATTGCCGTCTTAGGCTCGACTGGCAGTATCGGGCACAATGCTTTGGAGGTGATTGCGGCCAGCAACGGACGTTTGCAGGCTTGTGCCTTGTCAGCACATACACGTTTCGCGGAGCTGGTCCAGCAAGCGCGGCAGCATCGGCCGCGTTGGGTCATCGCCTCGCACGAACGCCAGGCGGCCGCCTTCGACTGGTCGGACCTGCCGGAGGAAACGGAATTGCTGCTGGGCAGTTCGGGATTGGCCCAGGTGGTCGCTCAGCCGTCTGTGGACGTGGTACTCGCAGCCATTATGGGCAGTGCCGGCTTGGAAAGCACGTGGCAGGCTCTGGAGCACAAGAAAACGGTTGCCATCGCCAACAAAGAAGCCTTGGTCGCGGCGGGGCCGTTGGTCACCCAGCTGGCCGCGGCGCAGGGTGCCCAGTTGTTGCCTGTCGACAGCGAGCACAGCGCCATTTTTCAAGCCTTGCAAGCGGGTCGTCCGGCCGAGGTGGAGCGTCTGGTGCTGACCGCCAGTGGGGGTCCCTTCCGCCACCTGTCCACCGAAGAACTGAAAGCGGTAACGGTAGCTGAGGCGCTCGAGCACCCGGTCTGGAAAATGGGACCTAAAATTACGGTGGACTCCGCCACCATGATGAATAAGGCCTTGGAGATCGTGGAGGCCCACTGGCTGTTCGGGATAGCGCCCGAGTGCATCGACGTGGTCATTCACCCGCAATCCATTGTCCATTCGCTGGTGGAATATGTGGATGGAGCCGTCGTGGCACAGCTCAGCCCGCCGGATATGCGACTACCGATTCAATACGCGCTGTACTATCCTGAGCGCGTGGCGGGTGTGGCCGAGCGTCTGGACTGGAAACAGGCCTTTTCCTGCGAGTTTGAACCTCCCACGCCGCGGCAGCAAGTGGCCTTGGATTTGGGCTATCAGTGTGCCCAAGCCGGCGGCACGAGCGGAGCGGTATTGAATGCGGCCAACGAGGCTGCGGTGGGGGCATTCCTGGCAGGCGAACTGCATTTTACCGAAATCGTCCCGGCTTGTCAGAGCGTTCTGGAAGCGCATGCCTTTGTAGCCGCACCCACACTTAGCCAGTTGATTGCCATGGATCGCTGGGCACGCGAGGAGATATTAAATTGGGTATGTACATAATTGCTGCCGCCTCTGTCTCGGAATGGCTGCTGGTCATATTGCAAGTTGGTCTGGGACTGGGCGCCGTCATTTTTGTCCACGAGTTAGGCCACTTTGCCGTTGCCAAGATGTGCGGTGTGAAGTGCGATAAGTTTTTTATCGGCTTCGATATCGGCGGCTATAAGATCAGTCGCCGGTGGGGAGAGACCGAGTATGGCATCGGCATTTTGCCCCTGGGGGGCTACGTCAAGATGCTCGGGCAAGATGACAATCCGAGCCACATTGCCGAGCAGATGCGGGAGTCGCAAGCGAGCGTGGAAGGGACGGTAGCAACCAAAGAGGTCATCGGTCCCGACGGGAAGCACTACACGGTCGACCAACGGAGCTACCTGGCCAAAACGGTTCCCCAGCGGATGGCGATCATTTCCGCGGGTGTGATCATGAACGTGATTTTCGCCTTTGTGTTTGCCGTGATTGCTTATGGCCTGGGAGTCCCCTACACGCCGTGCATCGTCTCCAGCACGGCGCTTGGATCCGCCGCCTATCAAGCAGCCATTCGCCCCGGCGACGAAATCCTTGCCGTGGAGGATGTGGAGAACCCCTCCTTCTCAGAGCTGATGGGGGGAGTCACACTTGGCGATTTGCAAAAAGGCGTTTCTTTTACCGTGCGCCGCGCGGGCACGGGCGAAGTCGAAACCATTTTGCTCAAGCCCGAACAACGGGGCGACGAACTTGCCAGGGTGGGCATTTTTTCTCCTCGGTCCCTGCGTTTGGCTCAGGAATTGCCGTTTCGACAGCACACTCCCGCCGCGCGGGCCTCTGCCGATTTTCAGGGGGGGGACGAGGTCATCCGCGTCAATGGGCAGGATGTGCGGGACTACCGTGAGTACACCAGTCGGCAGGTGCAACTTGCCGATCAACCCCTCGAGATCGTCGTGCGGCGTGGTGGGCAAGCGCCGGCCGGGGATCCCTGGGGCCCACGCCAGGGAGGCCAAGAAATTGCGATTACGGTACCCACGAGGCCCTGGCGGCGGCTGGGGCTGGTCATGGAAATGGGGAAAATTGTAGCTGTGGAGCAGGGAACTGCCGCCGCGGCGCGGGGCCTTCAGGCCGGGGACTTCATCGAGCAGGTGGCCGTCGTGGAGCGTACGGCCGACCCCGCCGGCCGGTCCTCTCTGGCGGACGATCCACTGGCCCTTCCCCGGGAGTTGCGTCGGCTGGCGCGGGAGTTAGGCGAGGTGCGTCTGACCGTACGCCGCTCGTCGGCCAGCGCCGACGGACGGCAGCTGACGGAAACGATCGATCTTCCCCTGCGGGAGGCCACCTGGCTGGAGCAGCCCATGATGGCGAACGATCCGCTTTCCATTCCTGCCCTGGGAATTGCCTACCGCGTGCTCAATCGCGTCGACAGCGCACTGCCCGGTAGCCCGGCGGCCAGGGCCGGTTTGCAACGTGGCGATGTCATCCTCCAGGCGGAGTACCTCGTCGACGATCAAGTTCAGGAAAGGTGGCTGCGGAGACCGGTCGAATTTGGTACCACGGACAATCATAATTGGCCCGTCTTCATGCGCTGGCTGCAAGATCTCCCCGCGTCTGCCCAAGTCAAGCTGACATACAAAAGAGGGGCGGAGCGACGCCAGGCGATCCTCCAACCCGAGGTCGTGCCAGGCGAGTTTGTCACGCAGCGGGGGCTCGTTTTTGCGCCCGTGAAGCGGATCCGCAAAGCGCGTACGTTCCAGGAACAACTCCGTTTGGGTTACCAGGAAACGTGGAATTCCTTGGGAATGGTGCTGCGATTTCTGGGTAAGTTAGGAACACAAATTCCGTTCTCCTCCTTAGGGGGGCCTGTCACGATCGCACAAGTCGCGGGCTACTCGGCCTTTGAAGGGATGGGCAAGTTATTGGTGTTCCTCACCATGCTGAGTGCCAACTTGGCCGTGATTAATTTTCTTCCCATTCCACTCCTGGATGGAGGGCACATGGTGTTCTTGGTCTGGGAGGGTATTCGCGGCCGGCCAGCCAGCGAAAGATTTGTGATGGCTTTGCACACCTTGGGTTTTTTGTTGGTGATTTCGCTGATGTTGTTTGTATTTGCCCTCGATATCCGCCGCTTGATTGGGCTGGACTAAGGTGGGTGCCACCCAACGCTGGTAACGATTTGATCCCAGCAGAAAAGGAGCACGTT
>CAMYJY010000056.1:0-1604 GCA_947258835.1 uncultured Pirellulales bacterium | reverse complement strand
AATCTAGACCACTGGCACTGCTACTGGATTCCCGCCTGCGCGGGAATGACTGGAACCCCTTAATACTGCTACTAAAATCGTTACCAGCGTTGGGTGCCATCCTAGGTCAAACTTGCAAAAAATTGCTGAGGATACGCGTTCCTGCGTGTGTCAAAAAACTCTCAGGGTGAAACTGCAAGCCGAAGAGTGGGAAGTCTCGATGCGTGACGGCCATGATCTCGCGCTGTTGCCGGGGACCCTCGCTCCAGGCGGTGACCTCCAGCGCTGGGGGCAGGGTGTCGGGCTGGATAATTAGGCTGTGGTAACGCGTTGCCTGAAACGGATTGTCCAAGCCGGCAAATAAAGGGCCGCCCGTGTGGTAAATCATGTCGGTTTTGCCGTGCATCAGTCGATCCGCGGGTACGATTTTGGCACCCAGAGCCTGACCAATGGCTTGGTGTCCCAGGCAGACGCCTAACAGGGGCAGCTGGCCGGCCAGCCGCTGCACGCATGCGACCGAGATACCTGCCTCGGAGGGTGTGCAGGGACCGGGGGAGATAATCAAACGTTCGGGCCGGCGGGCGAGAATTTCGTCGATGGAAATCTCGTCATTACGGTCGACACGGATTTCTAAAGTGGCGTCGATTTCACCTAGCCTCTGGACCAGATTGTAGGTGAAGGAATCGTAGTTATCGATGATTTGAATCATAGGGGCCACAGAAAAATGCAGATAGAATACCGTGATTTTCCGCCAGGACACCTCTGCAGTGTAGCCGGTCTCCCAGGGCCCTGGAAAGCGGGCAACTTGCAGGCTCTGCCCGCCAGGCATCTGGGGGGGGCAGGAACGGGCTTGTTTCGGTGAGGGTAGCCCAGGTTGGCCCTATTGCGTGTTATTCCCGCGCATCCCATGCCGCCTGCGTCATTCCCGCGGAGGCGGGAATCCAGTGGCAGGCGCGGTTCGTCTAGATTCCCGCCTGCGCGGGAATGACGTGGGGGAGCGAAGGGAACGACGTGGGGGAGCGAAGGGAATGACGTGGGGGAGCGAAGGGAATGACGTGGGGGAGCGCCGAGAATGAGGACTCCAAAAAGTTCCTACCAAGTCGTGGCCCCTCACCGGGCAAGTCAGCAGTAGCACCCCAGGGCTGGATTTGTCAAAATGCTGCCCTGACATTTTCATGATGTATCGAGTGAGCGCAGGGCTTCGGTCCGTCGCTCACGAAAATTCAATCCTACCGGCTACCGTCGGTTTTTTGTTCAAATCTATTCCACTTCTGAAAGAACGGCCGCTGGCCGTTCTTTCAGAAACCGCAGTCAGGTAACCAACATGGGACACATCATCGCAATTTCCGTCGGAGGCGCCGTGGGTGCCTTGGGTCGCTTTGGAATCAGCCGCTGCTGTGCTCGCTGGCTGGGCGGTTCTTTTGCTTTTGGCACCTTGGTGGCCAATATCCTAGGATGTTTTTTGCTGGGCTTCCTGTTTTCACTGCGTAGTTTCGATTCTTCGCGGTGGAGCGATCTAACGCATTCGAGTATGACCATCGTATTTCTGGGAGCGCTGACAACTTTTTCCGCGTTTGGCTTGGAAACGACCCGTCATTTCCAAGCCGAGCAGTTGGGGCTGGGGT
>CAMYJY010000055.1:616-12250 GCA_947258835.1 uncultured Pirellulales bacterium | reverse complement strand
CCTTGAAAAACGACGCGGTCTTGGTCCAGTTCCATCCCCCGCTGCCAGCGAATGAGTAGCTGCTGTGGCGTGGCCAACCGCTGGCCGCTGAGGTCACGATCCACCGGCAACTCCAGTTCGCCCGGGGACTGAATCCACGCCTGGCTGGTGCCACGATGCAGTAATAACTCTTCCGCGCGGAGGGCCGTGCCGGCCGCGGTCACCTGGGCCGGCTGGCCCCGCAACGTAATTTCGGCGTCCGGCGAGTCCGCCTGCTCCACCCGTAGGGAATCGGCACGCACCTCCAGGGCCTGCTTCGTCGAGTCCCGCGTGGCCTCTCGAAAATTCACGTCCCCCTCCACATCGATGGAAGTGACTTCCGGTGTGCGATCGCGGACTGTCAGCTGCATCTTCAAGCGCTGGCCGTCAATGCGATACGACCGCTGGTCCCCGGCAGCTCTTCCGAGGGATGGCCGCGCCCTGCCCACATCGTCCCCCTGAGTACCGGCCAAGCTCACATCCGTGGCCACATAATCGACTCCCACCTCCAGCTCGCGGACGTGGCCGCGCAGCTGGGCCGAGTCCATCGCGACCTGGCCACGGGCCGTCACCCGGTCAGGTACAATTTCGCCGGGCAACAGGTCCGCTTCCGACCCGTCGCGGGCGCTTTCACGCAGCACAACCTCCAGATCGTCGGCCCACAATCGGCCCAGTCCCACCATTTCCAGTCGCGGACGGCCCCGCAGGCGCAGCACCGGGCGACCTTGCTCACGACTCAGGCGCAATTCTTCCGTCCAACGGACCTCCAGAGGACGTGCACTCTGCGTCGCATCGGGCAACAAACGAATCCAGCCGTGGCCGGCGGCCAAGAGATTGCCGATCCGCTGTGGTGCATCGCGTGCCGGTGCCTGATAGCTCACCATGGGCGCGTGAATTTCGCTGCCCTGATAGGTCAGTGCGACCTCGTCATTGCCATCCAAGGTGATGCGGCGGGAATCGATTTCGAGATACATCCTCTGACAAAGCGCACTCGCGCCGCGTGAGGGGGCATCCAACGTCACCAGCGGCCGCTCCGACGAGCCGCTGGCCAGCAGCGAGCCGGGACGTAATTTCCCAGCTGAGCTGGGGCCACCGGTCAGATACAAGCTGAGCTTTTCGCAGCGCAACTGATCGCGTTCTCCGGCAGCAGACACTTGCTCCACCAAGACTTGTTTTTCGAAAGTAGCCCGCTGGTGCGGAAAGTGATAACGAAAGGGACCCTGGCTGGTGATCTGCACGGGCGCAACAGATCCGCCCGCCGTATCGTCAGACACCAAGCGGGTAGCCTCCAGTTCGGCCGCGACGGCTTGCTGAATTTCTAAGGACTCGACGCCAGCGAACTCAAAACCCTGACCGCCGGCTTTGCTTCTTTCAAATGGTTTAAACTGGATTTCCAACACCCGCCCCCGCGCTGCATGCGGGCCCAAACGCATGTCCACGAGCGCGTCGGTGCGGATATGGTCTTCATTCATGTACAAATCCCGCGTCGTCAGCAGCAAATCGTCTTCCGGACTCGCTGCCCGCATCCCGCTGCGGACGGTAATCTCTCCCAACAGTTTGCCCCATTGGATCCGCCCCCAAGCTCCCAAACCAGCACCGAGGGCCTCGTCCATTTGGATCACCGCACCATGCGGTGCTTCCAGCACGATGGCGTCCCGCGGGGCCGCTTCACCCCGCGCGCGGGGGAAAAAGATGAAGGCACATTTGTTGACGCGGAGCTGACCGTCGTCGCTGGCCCGATAGCCGTCGAGGAACACCATCGCCTGGCGGCTCTCAAAAGTCTTGGGCGGCTTGGCAAGCGTCCAGTGATCCGGCGGGAAATAGGACGCTAAGAGTTTTCGATATTTGTGCCGCATCGGCCCCACGCGGTGAGGCTGTTCTTCCACATCCGCCTCCCGCTCCGCCCGCGCAGCCGCGCCCGGCTCGAGAACAGGCACCGCCAGCAGGACGTAGGCCTGGTACACCACCACCATCAAGGCAAAGGCCAACGCGGCATGAGTCAGACGGGTAAGCATGGCTGGAGATGTTTCGACCGCTGATGCGGACAAACTTGTTGGATTGGAGTCAAATATTAGCGACCAACGGGAGCGGCAAATGTCTTTTGAGCGGTCGCAAAAGAACCACAACGAAACAACGCGACGACGAACAGGGACTTGCGTTTTTGTCTGTTGGCTCGTTGTTTCCGTTGTTTCGTCGTGGTTCAAAATTCTCAGCTAGTAGGCTAGGACCAGCTCTGCCGCCTTAGGGGCGGTATTTGCGGAGTGTGCTGTCCCAGCGGTTGGTGTTTTTGAGGAGTACTTCCACCAGCTCGCGGATCGCCCCCTCGCCTCCCTGGAGGCTCGTGACATAGTCGGCCTCCTGGCGGAGTTGTTCGGCTGCGTCGGCGACCGCTACCCCCAGGCCGACGTGTTGGATGGGTGCCCAATCGGGCAGGTCGTCACCCACAAAACAGACTTCCTGCAGTTCCAGGTTGAGTTCTTTGCAAATCGCCCGCACCACGCTGAGTTTATCGCCGACGCCTTGCCGGATGAGCTCAATATCAAGTTCCGCGGCGCGGAGTTTGACAATCTGCGAACTGCGACCGGTGACAATCCCCCACTGTCCCCCACTTTGCTGCCACAGGCGGATTCCTTGTCCATCGCGGATATGAAATTGTTTGGACTCCACACCTTGGTTGTCGATAATCACCCGACCATCGGTCAGCACACCATCAACATCGGTGAGGATGAGGCGGATCGGAGCGCATTTGTCAGCGAGGGTCATCGGCAAATCAGAGGTTGCTAGGGAAAATACGCACCACCGGCGGGTCCTGGTCGGCTGCCCGCGGGGTCAACGGTTCGGGAAGCAGGCCCAGCACGTCGGTGACATCGATCAACCCGGCCGGTCGGCCCTCCACGTCAATCACGGGCAATTCGCTAATTTTGCGCTCGGCGAGGATCTCGATCGCCACGCTCATCTTGTCGCCCAAGGTCACGGTGGTGGGCGACGGCACCATGACGTCGCACACGGGACGATCCAGGGCTGTCTCCTGGCGATTTTCCAACAAGCGGACCAAATCGCTATCGGTAAATAATCCCGCCAATTCACCCGCATCACCGGTCAGCATGATCGCCCCGGTGCGGCGGCCAGGTTTGGTGCAGGCCGCCAGCACTTGGCGGATGGTGGCCGTGGCGGGGGCCGTGCGGCATTCCTCCAGGGTGCGCATGTGGTCTTCGACATGGCTCAACTGACGGCCGAGGGCACCACCCGGATGGAACTGGGCAAAATCCTCCGCCTGAAAACCTTGGATGCGACTTACGACCAGGGCCAACGCATCGCCAAGGGCCAACATGGCCGTGGTACTTGTGCTGGGCGCTAAGCCCAGACTGCAGGCTTCGGAAAGTTGTCCCAACTCCAGTGTGATATCTGCTTGACGGCCCAAGGTGTTGCGGCAGCTGCCGGTGATGGCGACGAGGGTGGTCTGCATCCGCCGCAGCGTGGGCAGCAGTTGGACCACCTCTTCGGTTTCTCCGCTTTGCGACAACAACAGCACGACGTCTCCCGCCGCCACCCGCCCCAGATCGCCGTGATAGGCTTCGGCCGGGTGCACGAAATGCGCCCGCGTCCCCGTGGACGCAAAAGTCGCGGCAAGTTTCTGCGCGATTTGCCCGGCCTTGCCCATGCCGGTCACAATCAAACTCCCCTGCAAGCCCACCAACAGTCGGACCGTTGCGGCATAGCGGTCATCCAAGCGCCCCAACAAACCGCCTAAGGCGCGGGTCTCCATGGCTAAAACTTGGCGCCCTAACTGAATCACCTCGCCTGAGGTCAACGGAAAATCGGCAGTTTGAGAACGCAGCGCGGCAGAGCTCGACATAAGTTTGTCTTCCTTGACAAAGGGGGCGGCAGTGCCGCCGGCCAACGCGAGCTACCGCTCGGAGGGCCGTGGCCCGCTTCCGTTGGTCGCTCGAATTTTAAAAGGTGTTTGGCGTTCGTAATACCCGATGGGCAAACACGCGTGAGGTCATTGTAGTGGGCAACTGCAGACGCAACAACGCGACTCTGGAGGTGCTATCGCTGTCGAGCGTACCTCGCGGTTTGCAACAAGCATGACATGATTCCACGTCATTCCCGATTCCACGTCATTCCCAATTCCACGTCATTCCCAATTCCACGTCATTCCCGCGCAGGCGGGAATCCAGTGGCAGACGCGGGTGGCCTAGATTCCCGCCTGCGCGGGAATGACGTGAGAGAACGCGGGAATGACGTGAGAGAACGCGGGAATGACGTGGGAGAACGCGGGAATGACGTGGGAGAGTGAAGGGACTATCAAACCACGAGCCCTCGGTGGCGACAAAGAAATCGCAAGCCTAGTGCTTTGTCGTGATTAAAAATTAGGGTGCATGCCATCGGAATCTATTTGGTAGTAAGTGGTTATGACGGCATGCACCCCAAGCGCATAAAAAATGCTCCCAGAAAAGCATACGTCCCAGGGGGGCAAAGGACGTTGATACCTTTCCGGGAGCGATTGGACGCAAGCGGTTGGCGCTAACGTACCGACGGTCGACCGGTGTGTCGGGCCAGACGACCGCGAGGAGTGTGTCGTAGCGGGTGGGAGGCTTCCGTGCCTGCGCCATCCGCTGCGAGGTCAACTTGCGTGGTAATAAGTTGACCCATCCACGTGGACTCCGATTATTTTTTCCTTGCAGTGTGTGAGTGAATGAAAGGGCTGTCGAACGGATTCAGTGGGGCAGGAAGAAATAACTGCTCGGCGGGTACTGCTGGGCTGGTGGCTTCCTTGCCGGGGCGTTGCAACAGCTGTTGTTTGCTTCATTGGGTGGGGAGAATACGGCAGGGATACATGTTGGTCAAGGTCGGTTTGCGACTTGGCAGAAATTTTTTTTACCGCTTAAAACATGTGGGCCTGTGACAACCCCGTCCGTTGTGTCTGCTTCCGTTGCAACACCAAAAATATAGTAGATGCATGGGTACTATTTGCTAGCACTACGCCGCGATATTTTTTTGTTGGGCACAAGCGATCCATTGACCTACCTCGGAAACGTGGGGCAGATCCTGGTCAGACAAACCGGCGGCACGGCGCTGTGCTTCGTCCAATCCCTCGCACTTGGAAAGCAAGTCCAGAGGCAACTGCTGGGCAAGTTTTTGGAGACTGGCCACTTCGGCCACAGCCAAGATACGTGCTGCCCGAGCGCCTAAGTCCGGTGCCGCCAGCAGCAGCTGGGCCTCGCGTTGCCAGCAGGCAATCGTCTTCCAAGTCACGCGCTCGTCTCCCCAGCGCACGCTCAGCAAGTGCGGCTTCGCCACCAGCAGCTGCTCCACGGTGCGGACACCCAAGCGCAGCAGCTGGGCCGCCGTTCGCGGCCCCAGCGCGAGCACATCCGACACATTACTACGTAAATTCCACTCAACCATGGAGCGGATCATAGGCAGCAGAGCGAACCACGTGAAGAGCGAAAAGATGGGCGGTCAGGTTCCCGCTGCCTACGTCATTCCCCCGCAAGCGGGAATCCAGGCACTCGGAAAGGTTCTCGTACTTCATGGATTCCCGCCTGCGCGGGAATGACGTAGGACAGCAGCGGGAATGACGGGAACGCGGCTCGTCCCTAGTAGCCAAAGGCAGTGGCCAGCGACTCCAGCCGCGCGACGATGTCGGGGATTTGGTCGGCATAATGGTGCCAACGGAATTTTGCATGCTGGTAGATGGGTTGGGTCACCTGATGGTAGCTGGGCGTGCGGATCCGGCCGCGCTGCTGCGCATGCTCAGCATAGCGCATCACCGCATCGTCCCAAGGAACACCAATAAACTTGAGCATCCGCCGGGCCTCAATCGCCAAGGATGTGACGACATCCTCATAGCGTACGGCGTAATGCTGCAAGGGAATGCACGCTGCGTACTGCTGCCATAACTCCATGACTTGGATATAGAGATGGGCTGTATCCTCCAGTGACAGGAAATTGGCCATGGCGTCGTTCAACCTAAAATACTGCATGAAACAACTCAAGCAGACATCACACGGGTGACGCATCGCCAGCAATAATTTTGCCTGGGGAAAAACTCGCCAGATCAAGGGTACGTCGATGAGATTGAGCGGAAACTTATCCACCAGCAGCCGGCCCGGCTGCCGCTCCAGGTGATGATCGATCACGCCAAAGTAGGTGTCTCTTAAATCCTGCACGGCGGTCGGGCTCAAGGCCCCCAGCGCGGCGGGGTAGCCACCCGGCAATTGCTCGATTTTTTTGCGGAGCGGATAGAGGGCCAACCTTTCTTCCAGCGTTTGGATCGCAGGATGGCTATCGAGTATCTGATCCAACAGGGTCGTTCCCGACCTGGGAAAACCGATCACAAAGACGGGATCATCAAGCACTTCTGGGCTGGAGGTCGGACGGCAGGAGGCGACCCAATCGGAGTTGCAGTGTTTGCGCAAGGCCTCCACGCGGCGCAACAGATTGTGTTTGTCGACACCTGTCTCGGCTGATTCCGCCTCCGCCGCAGCCAGACGGTTTCCCTCTATAAAATGCCCCAAGGCTTGTCGGTAGTCGCCGGCCAAGTCTTTAAGTTGCCCCAACTCAAGATGCAGCGGCGGTCCCTGCTCTTCCAGGTGCCCGGTTTCGACGAGGCGCTCCAAACGCTCGGTAGCTGCCGCCAAGCGACCTTCACGACGCTCAATGCGCGCAGCAATCATGTGGAGGACCGGATCGTGGGGGGCCAGCTCCAGACCACGCACCACAACCGCCATGGCCTCCTGCAAACGTTGTGTTCCTTCTAAAAGATTGGCATAGTGTTGGTACACAGGCAGTGCCTGGTCATCGAGGGCCAGGGCCTGGCGACAGTGCTCGAGGGCATCTTCGGTGCGGTTCACGTCTGACAACAGTGAGATCAGGGCCAGGTGCACGGCCACCGTATTTTCACCCAAGGCCAACGCCCGCTGAAAACACGCAATGGCCGTCTCCAACTGCCTTCCCTGCCACAGGGCATGCGCTAGGTTGAGCAGGATGTGAATGCTTTTGGGTGCCAGACGATGCGCCTCTTGGATGCTGTCGGCGGCCTCTCGGTAACGCCCCATAGCGATGAGAATAGCCCCCAGCAAATTGTGTGTTCCCGCACTCTGCGGACGCAGCAGCACTGCCTGCCGCGCCTGGTGCAAGGCCGATTCCAATCGTTCCGCCTGGAGCAGAGCCCGCGCCAAACGGGAACGGAAATCACTCCGCTTGGGCTCGTGCCGTACGGCCCGCGTGAGGTAGTCCAGTGCCACCTCCAGCTCGCCCTGTTCGAGGGCCATGGAGCCCATCAGATGGTTGGCAGCGCTATGCTGCGGATTCTGGCGGAGCGTGGTGTGCAGCAGCCGCACCGCCTGGGGTAGATTGCCCGCGCGGTATTCGTTGAGCGCCGCAGCGCAGGTTGCTGCTGTGGTAACGGCCATCAGTCACCCCTAGCGGCTGCCGCCGCGAATATAGTGTTTATACGCCATCTTCTGGTGCGTGCTCCGTGATCGCTTACCAATCCATGCGCAACCTGGAGCGACCAACGGGAGCGGGCCAACGTCTTCCGAGCGGTAGCTCGCTGTGGTCGGCGGCCCCCCGTTCCAGCCGGGGGCAGGCTTTGCCTCCCTCCTTGCTTGCATCGGAACGAATGCACCGGAAAAGCAAGCCCAATCCGCAGCTTTTGCGGCTCCCTCCAAGTCACTGCGACGGCTTATGCGTGCTGCAACAACCACACGGAATACAACGGGGGCCTAATCAGCGTTGGCAAACCTGTCCTGCAGGGCTTGCACTTGCATTTCTTCTTCACGCAAGGACTCCAGTGCCATCACGGCGGCGGTCGCTGCCTCGATGGTGGTCAGGCACGGCACACCCGCCTGGACGGCGGCAGCGCGAATCCGACCTTCGTCCGTCCGCGCGCCCTTGCCTTGTGGGGTATTCAATACCAGCGCCACCTCCCCATTGGTGAGGAAATCAAGAATATGGGGATGGCCCTCGCGGATTTTCTTGACTTGCTGGACGGGAATCCCGGCCGCCGTCAGCGCCGTCGCGGTGCCTTCCGAAGACAGGAGATGATAGCCCATGGCATGTAGCCGACGGGCCAAATCGACCACCGGCCCCTTGCCCCGCTGAGCTACACTGACAAATACCTTGCCCTCGGTGGGCAACACCGTGCCGGCTGCCAATTGGCTTTTAGCAAAAGCCAAGCTGAAGCGGGAGCTGGTCCCCATCACCTCCCCCGTGCTGCGCATCTCAGGGCCCAGGACAATATCCACACCGGCGAATTTCAGGAACGGAAACACGCTTTCCTTCACCGAAACTTGACTGGGGACGGGATCGGCCGTCACGCCCTGGTCCGCCAACGACACGCCAGCCATCACTTTCGCGGCAATCTTGGCCACGGGCATGCCCGTGGCTTTGGCCACAAAGGGCACCGTGCGGCTGGCCCGCGGATTGGCTTCGATCACATACACCACCGGCTTGCCGTGTTCTTCCTTGACGGCAAATTGCACATTCATCAAACCGATAACACCCAATTCACGGGCCATGGCCTCGGTGGCCGCGCGGATTTCCCGGACCACCGGACCAGGCAAACTGTACGGGGGAATCGCACAGGCCGAGTCACCCGAGTGAACACCCGCTTCCTCAATATGTTCCATGATCCCGGGCACAATCACCTGCGTACCATCGCTCACCGCATCGACATCCACCTCCGTCGCCCCTTCCAAAAATCGGTCCAGCAGGACCGGTTGGCCCTGGGCGGCCTGAAAGGCCGCGGCGACAAATTTTTCGAGTTGCGATTTGTCATAGCAGATTTCCATGGCCCGCCCGCCCAGGACAAAACTGGGCCGCACCAGCAGGGGATAATCGATCTGCTCGGCGATCCTGCGGGCTTGATCCATGGTCCGCGCAATGCCATTGGCCGGCTGCTGCAGATTGAGCCGTTCCAGCAACTGCTGAAACTTCTCGCGATCCTCGGCCGCTTCGATCGCCGCCACCGGCGTCCCCATGATCGGCACACCGGCCGTCTTCAGCGCGCGGGCCAGATTGAGAGGCGTCTGGCCGCCAAACTGCACAATCACCCCTACGGGCTGCACGCGATCTACAATATTGAGCACGTCCTCCACCGTCAGCGGCTCGAAAAACAACAGATCACTGGTATCGTAATCCGTACTGACCGTTTCCGGATTGGAGTTGACCATCACCGATTCGTAACCCAGCTCGCGCATGGCAAAACTGGCATGACAACAGCAGTAGTCAAATTCGATACCCTGCCCAATCCGGTTGGGGCCGCCCCCCAAAATCATGATGCGCTGCGGAGGGTCGGGGGCTAGGGACTGGGGGCTAGGGGCTAGGGGCGATGCGGCAGATTCTTCCCTAGCCCCTAGCCCCTGCACTGCAACCGGTGAAAATCCTTGCCGCTCGCTCGCAGTGCAGCGACCAACGGGAGCGGGCCCATGTTTTCCGAGCGGCAGCTCGCTTTGGTTGGCGGCCCCCCGTTCAAGCCGGGGGCAGGCTCTGCCGCCCTGGATCCTAGCCCCTCTCTCCGGTACTTCGTCTTCGTCCTCGTACGTCGAATAGTAGTACGGCGTGTAGGCCTCGAATTCCGCCGCGCAGGTGTCGACCGACTTGAAGACCGTGCGGATACCGAGATCGAAGATTATCCAGAAACCAGCGATCAATGCGTGTCAGCTCGAAGACTTGATCGACGGTCATGCCAAACTTCAAGGCATACCGCAGGTACCAAATTCTTTCCGCACAAGGCCGCGCGAGTTTGGCACGTATTTCCTCTTCGTCCGGTTGCTCGTCGGTACCCCACAAGTCATTGCTATCCGACCCCCAGCCAAAAGCGCCGACCTCCAGTCCCCGGAGCGCCTTTTGGAACGACTCCTTAAAGGTGCTGCCAATGGCCATCGTCTCCCCCACGCTTTTCATTTGCGTGGTCAGCGTATCGTCCGCTTCGGGAAATTTTTCGAAGGCAAAACGGGGGATCTTGGTGACGACATAGTCGATGGACGGCTCAAAACAGGCCGTGGTTTCCCGGGTGATATCGTTGGGCAACTCATGCAATCGGTAACCCACGGCCAACTTGGCGGCGATCTTGGCGATGGGAAAACCGGTGGCCTTGGAGGCCAGTGCGCTGGAACGGCTGACGCGGGGGTTCATTTCGATGACAATCATCCGGCCATCGTCCGGATTGATGGCGAACTGAATATTCGAGCCGCCTGTCTCCACGCCGATCTCACGAATCACGGCCAGACTGGCATCCCGCATCCGCTGGTATTCTTTGTCCGAAAGTGTTTGGGCCGGTGCCACCGTAATCGAATCGCCCGTATGCACCCCCATCGGATCAAAATTCTCGATCGAGCAAATGATCACGACATTGTCGTCGGCGTCGCGCATCACCTCCATCTCGTACTCTTTCCAACCGATGATCGATTCTTCAATCAGAACCTCGGTGGTTGGCGATTGGTCGAGCCCCCGCAGCACCAGCTCGTCGAATTCGTGTTTGTTGTAGGCGATGGCCGAACCGCTCCCCCCCATCGTGAAACTGGGTCGCACGACGGCAGGCATGCCAATTTTCTGCATCCACGCGCGGGCCTCCTGAATCGTCTGCACCGTTTTACCGCGGCACACATCGAGGCCAATTTTTCCCATGGCGACTTTAAAGCGATCCCGGCTTTCCGCTTTGTCGATCACGTCGGCCTTGGCGGCGATCATTTCCACGCCGTATTTTTCCAGTACCCCATGCCGCTCCAGATCCATCGCCAGGTTGAGACCGGTCTGCCCTCCCAGCGTGGGCAAGAGCGCATCGGGCCGCTCCGCCTCAATCACCTTGGCCACCATTTGCCAGGTCAGGGGCTCGATATACGTGCGATCGGCCGTCGCCGGATCGGTCATAATCGTGGCCGGATTGGAATTTACCAAAATGACCTCATAGCCCTCCTCCCGCAGGGCTTTGCAGGCCTGGGTCCCGGAATAATCGAACTCACAGGCCTGACCAATCACAATCGGTCCAGAACCAATCAGCAAAATACGGTGGATATCGTCACGACGGGGCATAAGAGGGACAATCTAGGATGGAGGAAAGAGCAACAAAAAATAACGCCCAGGGGCCGGGCCGCCGATCATGGCCAGCTACCGCTCGGAAGGCATGGGACCGCTCCCGGATACTTACCGTTTGCGGCGCGGGGACAGCAAAAATAGGTCTAAAATCGCTTTATCGTAGCTTGCCAGACGCAGTTCCTACAAGTGGGGCGGCAGAGCCTGCCCCCGGCTTGAACGGGGGGCCGCCGGCCGATGCGAGCTACCGCTCGAAAAATATTTGCCCGCTCCCGTTGGTCGCTACACGGCACACGATGAAAATAGAAAATAAACGTGTCTTGGCTGAAGTTCATTGGTTATCATAACCAGACGTAGAGTCGTCTTGATCTCTCTCCGGCAACCCCTCTTCCGAGCTGGCATGACATCCTTCGGTTCGCTCTTGCGCCATTACCGCCTCCGGGCTGGGCTTGCGGACGTTCGCGGCCCTCATCGAGGAGCGGGCCTCGGTTGTCAGCGCGATCGAATCCGGCCGCCGCCGCCCTTGGCGGAAACCGCGGACACGGGAACACATCGCCGCCGTGTTGGGTTGGG
>CAMYJY010000055.1:0-584 GCA_947258835.1 uncultured Pirellulales bacterium | reverse complement strand
GTTGGGTTGGGCGGCGGCCTCCCAACCGCCGGCCGAGGTGCCAACGACCGAGTCCTCCGCTGCTGCAATCAGCGATCCGGCCGCCCCCCCCAGTTCTACGGGAGACTTGCTGTGGTGGTGGAACACTTATCGCGAGCTGGTGGAGCAGCAGGGCTGGGTAGAACTGGAACAGGCCATCCGGTGGGTCCGCAATCGGCTGGCGGCGCAATTCGCGGTTCCCCCGGCACTCGTCCACCGCCGTCTGTTAGGCTGGCCCTGCCACCTGTACGGCCGCATTGCCCAAGCCCTGGCTGCCGAAGAAACCACTTTGCCACCGGCAGACTGGATCGCGGCCGGCACGCCTCCACGGCAGCGGCTGCTGTTTGAGACCGAGCTCCTGGAAAACAGCCGGTGATCCGTCGCAGCCGGTGCTGCCAAGTGTCGGCGAGAATCTTTGAACCACGACGAAACAACGGAAACAACGAGTCTGCTGGGGTGCCACTGCTGGCTCGCCCAGCAGTGGATACTGGGTACCCGCTGCACACTGCTGGACAAGCCCAATCTTGTTCGGCATGAAAGTTGCGCCCGAGCAGCGGCAGTGATTT
>CAMYJY010000054.1 GCA_947258835.1 uncultured Pirellulales bacterium | reverse complement strand
GTTAGTGACTATTCGAATCAGCAAGGCGGATCCGCCGGCAAGTCCTACCCACCCCGGAGCCTTTCGGCTCAATGACTCTCCACGTGGATTATGAGCGGCTGACCGCCGCTCATCAAACTGCCCGCAGGCAGTTATTGGCCGAGCGTAATTCGGCCTCTCATTGGACCGGTGAACTTTCCAGTTCTCCCCTGGCAACCGCTACAGCCATCAGTGCCCTGGTGCTCGCCCGACAGGATGGGACCAATGGCGGTTTGCCGGCCTACACCCCCGGTGAGGAGCCTTCCCACGCGGACGAAATATTTCGCGGTGACTTAAGCGAGCAACTCCTCCACTCACTGCACTGGTTGGCGAAGCAACAAAATGAGGACGGCGGTTGGGGGGATACGGACCGTCGTGCCTCCAATATTGCCGCCACCATGCTGGTACAAGCCGCCTTTCACCTGACCGCGGTACCCGCCAAATATGCCGGTCTGTTGGAACGGGCCAACGCTTATGTCGCCAGCCAGGGCGGTATCGCTGGACTGCGGCGCCACCACCAAGGAGACAAAACCTGTGTGGCACCCATCCTGGCCAATTGCGCCCTGGCCGACATGGTTCCCTGGCGGAAAGTCCCGGCTGTGCCCTTTGAGTTGGCCTGCCTCCCGCAAAAGTACTCCAGGCACTGCCGCCCCGCAGCCTGCTATGCCATCTCCGCGTCGGTGGCTGCGGGCACCACGCGATTTTATCATGCGCCACCCCGCAATCCGTTCGTCCGTTGGCTACGCCATGCGGCGGTGGAGCCCAGTTTGCAGATTTTGGAGGCACGTCAGCCGGACAGTGGCGGATTTTTGGAGACCACACCGCTGACGAGCTTTGTCGTCATGAGTTTGGTAAGTACAGGTCGTACAGAACACCCCGTGGCACGTCGCGGTATTGAATTTTTGTTGGCGGGTGTCCGCCCAGACGGCAGTTGGCCCCTGAGTACCAACATGGCAACCTGGAACACATCGCAAGCACTGACGGCCTTGGCCGTGGATCTGCCGAGCGTGCCCGACAAGCAAACCACGGCAGAGCCAGCATTACCAGAAAATCTACTGGCAGAAAACCTGCAGGAGGCGTCGGCTTGGCTGCTGGAGTGCCAACATCGTTTCCAGCACCGGGAAACTGGCCGGCCCCTGGGCGGATGGTCCTGGACCGATCGCAGGGGTGGGCTGCCAACTGCCGAGGACACGGCGGCCGCTTTACTGGCTGTGGCAGGCACGTACCACGCGAGTCCCCCACCGCTGCGTGAGCAAGTCAGGCAATCGGTTGGCCTGGCATTGGCCTGGCTGCTCGAGTCACAACACAAGGATGGTGGTTGGGGAAACTTGGCGGATCGTCGTAGTGGTCCTGATCTTACCGCCCAAGTCTTGCGAGCGCTCCACGTCTGGACCACAAGACTGGACCTGGAAAAAAAGGAGCCGGCGCTATTTACCGGCTTGCGTCTCGCCATGCGTCGGGGCCAGCAGTGTGTGGAGCGAGGGCAGCAGGGAGATAGGTGTTGGTACCCGCTGTGGTTTGGCAATCCGCTGCCCACCGCGGAGGTCAACCCGGTTTATGCGACCGCTCAAGTTCTGCAAATGTACCAGCAGCTGGGCTGCGGGCCAACACAATCGGCACGTCGCGCGGCCCACTGGCTGGTTGGCTGTCAGTTGCCCGAGGGGGGCTGGGGACCGGCGGGAGACGCGTCTGCGGGAAACCGCACGGCAAGCGGCGTGGTAGAAACGGCTGTGGCCATCGAGGCCCTCCTACCTCGGTGTGAGCAAAGCCCGGAAATCGCCGCGAGCGTGAGCCGAGGCCTCGCTTGGCTCGTCGCGGCGGTGCTAGACGGCAGGCCCGCGGAACCCACGCACATCGGTTTTTACTTGGCTAAATTATGGTACGATGAGCGGTTGTGTCCTCAGATTTTTGCCACGCGTGCCCTCGCCAGTGCCCACCAATTTTTGAAAGTGCAGAGAACTCCTGCCAAGCCTTCCAGCTAGCGCTTGCTCTGTCTGACGGCAGGGCATGTCTCGACCATTGGCGAATAACTTAAGGAGAAGAATAAGTGTCGCGTGCAGAAACAGGCACATCCGGCAGAGCACACCGTAATGGTTCGCTCTCAGCGCCTGGCCCATCGCACGAGGATGTTGACGCCCCAGCGATCACCGCAGATGCCTCGGCAACCGCCAATGGCGTCCTACCAGCTGCCGTATGCCACCCGGGTTCCTTGCATCACACGTCGCATCTCCAGGATGTCCCAGCCGCCCCCGAACTGCGAAATCGCCTGCGGGCAGTGTGCCGCCACATGGCATCCAGCATCGATCCCAACCGGCCTTTGAGTCCGTCTGCGCTGGCAGTGGCGGCCCGTCAGTTGCTGCGCGCAGAGCAACAGCCTGAGGGCTTTGTCGGCTGGACCATGGTGGCGCTTTCCAGTGAGTTTTGGCGAGCCCAGGTGGCCGCCGTGCCCCCGAGCAGACGTTTATTGCTGCTGCCGGATGGCGTGCAACACATGGCAGACTGCAATCCGCTGGACCCACAGCCTAAAACGTGCGATGCGTGCAGCCTCGCCGATTTGCGGGCGCAGGCCGAAGCCCTAGGATACACGGTCCTGGTGACGGATAGCTCTCCCCGCGTGCTGCGGACCATTGTCGGCGGTACCGTGGATGCAATTGTGGGCGTGGCCTGTCTGCAGGTCCTGGAAAAAGCCCTCGCTAAGATTCTGTCAACCGGTGTGCCTGCGATGGCCGTGCCGCTCCTGTCGCACGCTGACCAGCCCACCCGCGCGGACACCGCTTGGGTGCGAGAGATGATCCACCTGCAGCAGCAGGCGCCCGGCCCCAACGCGCCGACCTACGTCTATTTGCTACGTACCGCGCGGCAGTTATTTGAGCGGGAGCACCTGCAGCGGCTCTTGCCCCCACCCATTACAATTAGCGACGCTCCGGAGGACTCCCAACCTTCCTCCTCAGCGGCCGCGGGGGATCCGCTGACGGCGACCGCACGAATCGCCAGCGATTTTTTGGCCCAGGGTGGAAAATACGCACGCCCCTTCATCACCCTGGCCGCTTACGACGCGCTGACCGGTGGCGTGGGAGCCACCGCGGAAGGCGCCCAACGGCTGCAGCAAGTTCCCGACGCTGTGCGGCGTGTGGCACTTTCCGTAGAAACATTCCATAAAGCCTCGCTGGTGCATGACGACATCGAGGATGACGACGACTTCCGCTACGGCGAGCCTGCCCTGCACCGCAGGTATGGACTGCCGGTCGCCGTCAACGTCGGCGATTTTCTCATCGGCTTGGGATATCGCTTGGTCAGTCAGGACATCGGGGCCTTGGGGGCAGCAGTCGTGGGTGACATTCTGGATCGATTGGCTGCTGCCCATTTGCGACTGAGTGAGGGCCAGGGAGCAGAACTGGTGTGGCGCGACGCGCGGGACAAGCAACTGACTCCCCAGGATGCCTTGAACATTTATGCACTGAAAACGGCCCCCGCTTTTGAAGCAGCCCTGCTGTGCGGCGTCCGCTGCGCGATGCCGCTGTCCGACCTGGAAACGCCGCTGCAGCAATTTGCCAAGCATCTGGGGATCGCCTTCCAGATTTTGAATGACCTGCAGGATTGGCAGGGCGACCAAGACAACAAACTTTCGGCCGGCTTGGACATTCTGGGAGGCCGCCCCACACTCTTGTGGGCGCTGGCGCTCAAAAATTTAGGCCCCTCAGATCGCCGTGCGTTGTGCCAGCTCATCGCTGGCACCGTTCCGCCTCCTCCGCGGGACACGCAACAATGCCTCGTCCGTGTGGAGCAACTTTACCATCAGGCAGGGGTCTTCCAGGAAGCACACCAGCTGGTCGAAAAATACCGGCAGCAGGCCGCACGGATTGCCGACGCCCTCGAGCCGGCCCCCCTCCGCCACCTGCTGTGCTATCTTGTGGATCATGTTGTACAATGCAGGACGGCTGGAGCTCAGCCAGAAACATACCCGAACGGAAATTAAAGCAACCACGGTGCTGTAAATCGCATGTCTGCTGATCCCACGACGGCTTCGAGCTTATCGAATACATCGCCTCCCCCCACCCGCGGGGAGCAGGAGACCGATTTCGGCCGGGCGGCACAGCACGCTTTGGATCAAAGCGAAGACAAGTACCGCCGCCTCATCGAAGGGATTAGCGGCGATTACATCATCTACACCCACGACCCCGCGGGTATTCTCACCTATGTCAGTCCTTCCGTAGAACGTGTCATGGGATATTCCGCGGAACAACTCATTGGCATGAATTGGCGGGCGCTGGTCGGCGATCACTACATTGGCCGCGAGGAGGCGGAACGGGTCGAGGCGGAAGTCGAAGGGGGGCAAAAGTTCCATCGTTTTACTCTCGAGATGGCCCATGCCCATGGTGGCACCCGCCTGCTGGAGATTCAACAACGGCCGCTGTTTGATGATCAGGGCGAATACGTCTCGATGGAAGGCATTGCCAAGGATCTCACCGAATCCATTCGAAATGCCCAAGAACTCCAACGTCTGAAGGAGGACTTGGAGCAGCGCGTGCTGGAACGCACTGCGGAGTTGTCGTTAAGGAACAAGCAGATTCGTGAAAATGAATTGCGCTACCGGAGTGTGGTGGAGGACCATACGGAGTTTATTTTCCGCTGGCTTCCTGGTGGGGAAATTTCCTTTGCCAACGGGGCCTACTGTCGCTACTTCAAAAAAAATCGCGATGAACTGATTGGCCAGAGTTTCCTGCCCACGGTCTACGAGGAAGATCGGCCCTTGCTGGAGCAACACATCCAGCAGCTCACCCCGAGCAAATCGCATGCTGTCATCGAGTATCGCGTTTGTAAGTCCACTGGCGAGATCTGTTGGGTGGAGTGGACCAACCGGGCACTTTTCAACGAGCTTGGCCAAGCCCGCGAGTACCAATCTTTTGGCCGCGATATTACAGCGCTCAAACAAGCCGCGGACACCATTCGCGAAAAGGAAACCCATTTGGCACACGTGTCGCGCTTGGCAACCATGGGTGAGTTGGTGGCCGGCATCGCACACGAGGTGCATCAACCCCTGCATGCCGCCAATACGTTCGCGGAAGCCGCCCGCCGCTATTTGCAGGACGGTCACCCGGAGGGAATCCAGGCCGCGATTGCCTGCACCCAAGATATCTCCGAGGCCATTCACCGCACGGCAAAAATTATCCGCCGCTTACGGGATTTTACCCAATCGGGCAACGTGGAATTTGAGCCGCTTGACCTTGGTGAATTGGTGCAAGAGGCTTGTGATATTATTGCCTATGAGATAGGCCAAGCGCAGGTCAAACTCGTCTGGGATCGCTGCCAGCACGTGCCGCTCATTCAAGGCGATCGTGTGCAGCTGGAGCAGGCCTGTATCAATCTGTTGATCAACGCCTTTGAGTCCATGCAAGACATTCCTGTCGTGAACCGAGTCCTGCGGATCGCGATTGCCGCGGATGCCAAGTGGGTTCGGCTCGCTTTCCAAGACGCAGGTTGCGGCCTGGGAGACGTTGACGCAGCACGATTGTTTGATGCGTTCTACACGACCAAAAAAGAGGGCATGGGCATGGGACTTTCGTTGTGTAAGACGATTGCCGAAGCGCATGGAGGAAATATCATGGCCCAGCGAAATCATGTCGTGGGAACAACATTTGTGTTATCACTACCCACTGCCGAGCACGCTGCGCTCGCGGCCGCACCTCCTGCGGAGACGGCAGAACCAGGGGAAACCCCTAAGGAAACCTCATCATGACCCAAAACGCAGCGTCTGACGTGTTGAGGACCAGCCCGACAGCCACCACTCCGCCCATCGTGTACGTGGTAGATGATGACGCGCTGGCCCGCAAATCCGTGCTGGTCTTGGTCCAATCCATGGGAATGCCGGTCGAGGGGTTTGCCTCGGCGGAAGAGTTTCTCGACTGCTACGATGGACACCGCCCTGCTTGTCTGGTGACGGACGTGCGCATGTTGGGAATGAGCGGCTTGGAGTTGCAAGAACGCCTAGAATTTTTAGGAATCAGCATGGCCGTCGTGGTCCTGACCGCCCACGCCAGCACCCCGACCACCGTGCGGGCCATGAAGAATGGCGCCCTGACCTTACTCGAAAAACCATGCCTTGATGACGAGCTGTGGGAGGCCATTCGCCTGGCCCTGCTGGCGGACAAAAGAAACTGGCAATCAGAAAGTAGTCGCGAAGCATTGCTGGACCGGCTGGCCCGATTGACGCCCAAGGAACATGTGGTACTCGAACATATCGTGGCCGGCCTGGCAAATAAGCAGATTGCCAGGAAACTCGACGTCAGCGTGCGGACCGTGGAAAATCACCGGCAGAAGATCTTTCACAAGATGCAAGCCGACTCCGTCGCGGAGCTCGTCAAGATGGCTTTGGCTATTGGAATCTCTGACGATTTTGAGATTTAATCTACGCTCTGCAGGTGGCATTTTAGCCCCCCCTCCTCCCGAGCGCCTGCACCGCCTGCGGAAACCCGCAAATTGCTGCGGACTTTACGGGTACTCTTCTTTTCGTTCGCTACTATCGCTACGCAATGGTGCGGTGACCGTCTTGGAGAAGCCTGTGCGAGATAACGAACTGGAAAACTCCATCCAGGAAGCCATTCGACGCAGCGTGGAAGAACGCATTCGCAAACGCCACCTGAAATCCCTGGAATGCCGCCTAAAAAAGCTCTCTCCTGAGGACCGTAAGGTACTCCAACTCATGCTGCAGGGCCTCAAGAATCGCGCCATCGCCCAGCAACTGGATGTCAGCCTGAGAACGGTGGAAAATCGACGCCGCCGCGTGTTTGAGTTCATGCGAACGGATTCCATCGCCCAGCTCACGCGGATGATCGTGGAGTACGAGCACAGCTTATCACCAGCAGGTGCCAGACGCGAAACCTGGCTGCGGCTCCCGTTTGAGAAAGTGGTTTGCTAGCCCTGCGCTGGGGGGTTGCCAGTCAGGCCTGATTTGCTACGATAGGAGTTTCGGCACTGCCTATCCAAGATTCTTATACCAGCGGCAACTGGCCGCACCTGTCTCAACCCAGCAGAATTTATTTCCGATGGCCAAGCGCGCAAATAACACCAAAATTGCCAAAAAAGACCCTGTCTGTGTCGATGGCGTCCGCCCCCGACCGATGTTTGTGGACTACAAAGATTTGGACCTGCTCAGCAAATTGACCAATCGCCACGGCCGCATCGTCGGACGCCGCAAGACGGGGTGCCAGGCCGCCAGCCAGCACGCCGTTTCCAAGGCCATCAAGCGAGCACGATTCATGGCCTTGCTGCCTTACAAAGGCACTTAACGTGTTCTCGCGGGTCGGCCTGACCAACAGCCCTGGTGGGGTCTAGCGGGCAGCCCTGGTGGGGTCTAGCGGGCAGCCCTGGTGGGGTCTAGCGGGCAGCCCTGGTGGGGTCTAGCGGGCAGACGCCACGCTTTGATCGTGCCACTGCAATTGGTAAGCCGTGGTGGTCCCACTGCCCTCGTTGCAAACGACAAGCAGGGGATTCCGCGTTGGACTTTGCTCGGCAGGAATCAGCAGCAGGCCCTCCGGAGCACAATCCAAAATACCGTCCTGGTCGAGGGGCGGCAGATAGCGGACAAACTCGGGATAGGTCGGCATGGTGAGATCATAAATCATGATCCCCCCCGTTCTTTCCAGCCCGATCATGGCCATCCGCCGCGGACCAATCTGCCCGACCACCACGCTCTCGGGTTCCGGCCCACGGAGCGCACTGCGCTCGTCGGGAGCACTCCCGGGATAGCTGTTGGCATTGTACCGCTCGGCCGCTTCCCGGGCGGTGATCTGTTCAAAATCATTCCCACTATCAAAGGTCAGTCGCGGGGCCTCCGCCGCGCGCAGTTGCCACACGGCAAATGACCGCCCTCCAAAACAATGCAGCTCGTCGATATCTCCATCAGCATCCGTATCGCCACACGCCAAAGAAATATCCAGCCGGCCCATTTGATCCGGATTGAGGAGGAGCCGCGCGTTGAGACTGCGATCGAATTGCTGACCGTGGCTGGTAAGCTCCGCAGCCGGGCAATGATCGGCATAGCCAGGATAATCCCGCGGATCGCCCTCATTGGCGGTGATCAAAAATGTACTGCCGGCGTGTTCAAAGGTGGCAATGCCATCAGGCTGATACAGGCCGAATACGGGCCAGCAGCGAACCTTCGTGCCCCCATCCAAATCACTGGCGTCCAGACCTGTTGTCCGCTGCTGGATGAGCGAATCCGATACGTGCCGAAAGTTTTTGGTACCCAAAGGCGTGACCGATAGCACGCGGCCACCAGGCAGATCGATTTCAGCCAGCGCATTGTTCTCCTGCAAAACGACCCAGGCCTGCCGGCAATTTTCGCTGACAGCAATGCATTCCGGCTCCAAATCCTCGGCCACGGTGGCTTGCCCATCTGGGTGCACCTGACTGGGCCCGCAAACCCGCACGCCTTGGCGACGCAATTGCTCCCGTGAGCCATTGAATTGCCGAAATCCCAGCTGTTGCACACGAGCCGCCTGACAACCACCGGCCAGATCCACCAGCGTAATGGACGCTTCGGGATCAAACTGATAATCATCCGTAGGTTCCCCTTCATTCGCGGCCAGCAAGTACCTACCGTCTGGAGAAAAAACCACCATATCCGGCATGTAGCCGGCCTCCCACAGGGCCACCTGGGCGCCGGTTTCCACATCGTAACAGCCAATCTGCCCCCGCAGCTGTTTGTCCTCGGCCACCCAAGCCACCGCCAGACAACCGTTGCAGCAAGCCACACTGGAGGCGTGAAAGCCCTCCGGCGAGGTGAGAAAAGCGGCTTTGGCCCCGGTGGCGGCCACCAATTGGTCCACGCCATCCGCGGTGGTGGCAAACAGCTTGCCGTGCTCGGCGGCAGCACAGACGACTTCGCACCGCGCCGCACCGTGGCAGGTTCGCCACAGGACCGTAGCCTCCAGCCCAGAGGCCGCCCAGGCACCACACGGGCTAAGAATAAGCAGAAAAAATATGCCCAGCACGCCGGCCATCAGCCGGTGGCTACTCGGTAAGGCAAGCTGCGGGGCGGCTCGCCCTCCGTCGTGTGCTGCATGTTCCCCCAGCGTTGCGGGCTGCCACCTCTCTCGGCCGTTGGAGACCTGCCATGTAATGCTGCGATAGGCCTTAAAGGTGTAATGCACGGCTGTTCCAGTAAAAATAAATCGCACAAAAATTGCTTGGCCCCAAGGCGACCTGGTCACCGGACGGTGACTTGGAGTGAAGTATAAAGAGTCTTCATGAAGATATTGTGAAGCCACCGGGTTTTCGGCCCTGCAACTGGAGAGGGGCTTTTGCGGCAGAGGGGGCCGAGAACAGGCTCGTGGAAGCGAGGGTAGCCCAGGTTGGCGCAGCCTACCTGGGCGGCGCAGCCGCTAGAGGTTGCCGCCGGTGTTCTGTTAAGCGGGGAACCAACCACCAGATCCGATAGGGTCGCCCCGTTGGGGCTCGACACTTTGCCGCGTCGATGGGCCCCAGGCCCGAAGGGCCGGCCCTATGCGAGCCCAGGCCAACGGCCTGGGGTTCCGGTATCCCCAAACCCGATCAAAGCCCCAAGGGGGCGACCCTAAACGGCTTACCCAAATCAACAGTGCGCAGCACAAGAGGTCTTTAAGTTTTCCAGCGCGGCTTGCCGACCGCGTCCACCGACAATTGTTCGGCCGCGTCCACGCATGAGGAATGTTCACTCCGAACAACTGTCGGTCCCACCCGCGAAAACTTTTTAACAGAAGGTAATGGAGGAATCTGCTATAGTATCCCAACTGACCTCTGTGACCTGTCCGTCCCGCAAAATATTACACCGCATGTGGCACCCCCTCA
>CAMYJY010000053.1 GCA_947258835.1 uncultured Pirellulales bacterium | reverse complement strand
CGTTATCCGATTCCGTTGATTCTGCTCCTTTCTCCGGTGATTGACGCGATAGCAAGGTGAGTCGTAGGCTGGGGCGCAGCCCCACCTTTTATGTTAGATCTGAGATGTGAGATATTTGATGTAGAGCACGATCTCCGCAGGCTGAGGCGCAAGCCCACCTCGTTTGCTCACATTGATACCTCTTCAGCTACGGTGCAGCGCGATTCCCGGTGATTGACGTGCCGCCAGAGCGAGGTCTATGATTGGGGAATGCGGTTTTGGGCTACAGGCCTGAAATCCACCCTGTGTTTCTGCTCTGACCCCGAGATAGTTTGCCGTGACCCTGACCTCCACCAAGCACCTGATCCGTGTGGGGCATAGCCCCGATCCTGATGATGCGTTTATGTTTCATGCGTTGGCGAATGATCATATCGATACCGGGAATTTTCAGTTCACGCATGAGCTGGTGGATATCGAGACCCTCAACCAGCGGGCCTTTTCCGGCGAGCTGGAGCTGACGGCGATCAGCATGCACGCTTACGCTTATCTCCACACCAAGTATGCCCTCTGTCGCTGTGGGGCCAGTATGGGCGATGGCTACGGTCCGATGGTGGTGGCTCGTGAGGCGTGTTCGCTGGCCGATTTAAAGTCCCGGCGGATCGCCGTGCCCGGAAAACTCACCAGTGCCTTCCTGGCACTACGATTGTGTTTGGAGCAGGAGTTTGAGTTTGTCCTGGTGCCCTTCGACAAAATTATCGCCGCCGTGCAGCAAGGACAGTATGCCGGTGAGCGGGTGGATGCCGGACTCATTATCCATGAAGGCCAGTTGACCTACGCCGAGAGTGACTTGCAGTTAGTGGTTGATTTGGGAGTCTGGTGGCAGGAGCTGACCGGAGGATTGCCGTTGCCGCTGGGGGCCAATGCAATTCGTAAAGATCTGGGGGAGGCTACCATCGACCAGGTCCAACGCCTCCTGGCGGCGAGCATTGACTACGGTCTCGAAAATCGGCAAGAAGCGCTGGACTACGCACTGCAGTACGGACGCGATTTGGATCAGCGGCAGGCCGACAAGTTTGTGGGCATGTACGTCAACGATTGGACGCGCGACTTCGGCGCCCAGGGTCGTGAGGCCGTGACCAAGTTTTTGGCGATGGGATATGAGCACGGCCTCCTGCCCGAGTTGATCGTGCCGGAGTTTGTGGAGTGAGTTGGGAAAAATCACTGCGCCAGCTCGTGACGCAAGGTATGCCCGAGGTTGTGGCCCTGCGGAGGCATTTGCATGCCCACCCCGAGCCCAGCGGTGCCGAGCTGGAGACCAGCCTGCACCTCTACCAACGGCTGGGCCAGTTGGGCCTGGAGGTCCGCATGGGGCCGGAGGGCTGCGGTGTGCTGGCCGATTTTTCTGACTTGTCCACTGCGGTACGGCGAATCGCGCTGCGGGGGGATATTGATGCGCTGCGGATACAAGATGAGAAGCAAGTTCCGTACTGCAGCACCGTTCCCGGTGTGATGCACGCCTGCGGCCACGACGCCCATGCGGCGATCGTCTACGGCGCGGCGCGGGCCCTGGCGGAGTTGTCCCAGCAGGGGCAAGCTCCGGGGCCGCTGGCTTTTCGGGTGATCTTGCAGCCCTCCGAAGAGACGGCCACCGGCGCTGGGCAGATGATCGCCCTGGAGGCCCTGGCAGGCATCGACGCGATTTTTGCGCTGCACGTCGAGCCGGCGCGCCGCACGGGAGAAATTGCCCTCCGCTCCGGGGCCATGACCGCGCACTGCGATTTGTTGCACATCCGTATTCGGGGACAAGGGGGGCATGCGGCACGCCCCCACGAATCCAAAGATCCGATTGCGGCCGCCGCGCAGCTCATCAGCTCTCTGTATCAGTTTGTGCCCCGGGCAACCGATAGCCACGATGCGGTTGTGTTGACCATTGGTCAGATGCAAGGCGGCGAAAATCCGAATGTCATTCCGGATACGGCCCAGCTGTGGGGAACCATGCGCACGCTGACTGCGGAAGTCCGCGCCCGCACGATCCAGCAGATACGCCAGGTGGTGGACGGCATCTCTGAAATTACCGGCACGCAGATTGAAGTGGATTTTCAGGTGAGTATCCCCTCGGTGCATAACGATGCGGAGCTGACGCGTTTGTTGTGGCGGGAGGCGGAGGCGGTGGTGGGCCAGGAGAATGTCCAACACATTGCCCGCCCCAGCATGGGCAGTGAGGATTTCGCCTGTTATCTGGCCGAGATTCCGGGGGTCATGTTTCGGTTGGGGTGTGCCGCGGATCTGGCCGCCGTGACGCCCTTGCACACGCCACGCTTTGATATCGACGAGGCTGCCCTGGAAATTGGCGTGCACATCTTGGCCCGGGCAGTTGTGATGGCAACCCAAGTTCAAAAAACAGGCCGATCTCTCGATGGCAACGATTGATTTTACTTCCAATGCCCGCCCGACCCTGGGAATTGAAATTGAGCTGGGCTTGGTGGACGACCGCACCATGGCCTTGTCCAGTTCCTATGCGGAGCTCGCGCAACTGCTGCCGTCCGCGGACGAAGCGTATTTTAAGCCGGAGTTGATGCAGTGCGTGGTGGAAGTGATCACTGGCGTGTGTGAAACCGTCGACGCCGCGGAAGACGATTTAAAAACCAAACTCGCGCAGCTGGAAGCGGCGGCCGATCAGCTGGGGCTGCGTTTGTGGTGGGGGGCGACGCACCCCTTTTCCCGCTGGCGGGAACAGCAGGTGACGCCCGACCCACGCTACCACCAGCTGGTGGAACTATTGCAAGAGCTGGCCCGCCGCTTGGTGACTTTTGGGTTGCACATACATGTGGGCGTTGACTCGGGGGATAAGGCCGTCATGATCTGCGACCGGATTTTGCGGCATCTGCCCATGTTGCTGGCGCTCAGCAGCAGCAGTCCCTTTTGGGAGGGGCGGCAAACGGGGCTGCAGTCGCATCGCTCGAAAATTATGGAAGGCCTGCCGACCGCCGGGATGCCGACCCTGATGCGTAACTGGAGCGAATACGTATGGCTGGTCAATCACATGGTCGGCACCGGTTTTATCAACACCATCCGGGAAATTTGGTGGGATGTCCGCCCGCATCATAATTTTGGTACGGTGGAAGTCCGCGTCTGCGATATGCCGGGCAACTTAGAGGATACCCTGGCCGTGGCTGCTCTCATTCAATGTTTGGTGAAGGCACTCTCCGATGAGATTGATGGTGGCACCTATCAGCATGACTGCCATCCGATGATGGTCCGCCAAAATAAGTGGCGGGCCACACGTTTTGGCACGGGAGCCCAGTTGGTCGATTCTTACACCTACGATGTCCTGACTGTGGGCCAGCTGGTGGACAACTTGGTCGCTCAGCTCACTCCCACCGCTGCCAGCTTGGGATGCGCGCGCCACCTCGAGCGGTGTCGCCACATAGCTGCTTCCCCCAGCTGGGCCGATCGTCAGCTCTCGATCCTAGCCGCCACCAATGACGCGGCAGAAATCGTGCGGCAGCTGACGGATGTCTCGCGGATCACGCCAAAACCATCGTGATCGTTTGTCCGTCACTTGGCTCCAGCGTTGTAAGTTGCGCTAATGGCACGGTAGCCACCCTGATGGTGGATGGCGGTGTGAGTTTTACGGCAAAAAAGGATTTCTGATTTCCAGGTTTTCAATCTTCCGTCCGTGTTGCAGATCCTCGGAATAAAGAACGGCGGCGCCGGCATGCAGGGCTGCGGAGATGATCAGGCTGTCGTAATAGCGGATAGACCAGGACATTCGTGTCCAGAAAATACTCAACGCCCATGCATTTCTTCTCGCGTGAATTTCCGACCCGCGTTTGCGTAGTCGATTCTCTTCACTAAGGTATCGAGCCGCTCGGCCCGTTCCTGGGTCTGGGCAACTTCTGCCAGCCATTCCCGAAACAGCGTATTGAGCGAGGTTTTTCGCGAACGGGCAAATTCCCGGGCCTGGTCGATTAAGTTTTCATCGGCGCTCAATGTTATGTTTTTCATAGCTTGGCCTCTCTACACGAGTATAGTGTGCACATATTATCGTGTCAACCCGATACCAACCCCAGGCAAGAGCAGCCGGCCTAGTAAAGTACCGGCACTAGCCAAAATAATCCGGCTCGTGGTCCGGCTTCCATTTGATATTGCAGCCCAAACTGGGAGTTTGGGCGGAGCTGGGGGCCTCGCCGGCCAACACGGCGTCCAGCGCCGCGCGGAGATCCTCGCCAGTAACCGGGATCCCGCTCTCGGGGCGGCTGGCATCGAGTTGGCCGCGATAGGCAAGTTTTTGCTGGGCATCAAACAGAAAAAAGTCCGGCGTGCAGGCGGCTCGATAGGCCTGGGCCACCTCCTGGGTTTCGTCGTACAGGTAAGGAAAGGGATAGCCCCGCTGCTCCGCCTCGGCCACCATTTGCTCCGGGGAGTCGGCCGGATAGTGGGCCACGTCATTGGAATTGATGCCGACCATGGCTACCCTGCGGGGAAGATAATCGTGGGCCAGTTGAGCCAAGTGATCCGCCACGTGGATCACATAGGGGCAATGGTTGCACATAAACATGACCAACAAGGCAGGTGCCCCCGCGAAATCGTCCCGCGAGACCGTTTGGCCATCTATGTTGACCAGTGAAAAATCGGGGGCGGGTGTGCCGAGTGGCAACATCGTACTGGGGGTGCGGACCATGGAAGACTCCTCACAATGAATGCTTACGTTGGTTGATACCGCCAGCTTACCTGGATTTGCCAGCGAAACAACCAGCAGCGCTGCAGGGGGCCCCGGGGATGGCTGCCCCCTCTGTCGAGCCTGAGCCGATGGGCGATAGCCCCGGTTCCTGGGCGTTTCACGGAACCGGGGCTATCGCCCACCGGCTCATGTGTGGGAAGGGCTGGTAACCTGTGCATGAAATCACTTTCGTGGTGAGCGTTGTTTCCGTCGTTTCTTCGTGGTTATTCTTGACGCCAGTACTCCACAGAGGCAGGCAATTACCCTCCGAGCGGTAGCTCGCTTTTTGGTTCGGCCGGGGCGCAGGCTCCGCTTCGTTGACAGCCCGCGGGGAATCCCCAATAATTTGATGCTGCAAAGAGTTCATTTTTTCTGGGTTTTTTGTCAGGGCAGGACACGAGCGGGCCGTTTTCAGATCCGGTGGCCACTCCCAGTCGAACCCTACACCGGCACGCCGCGTACAGAACATCCAATCCATCCAGATCACAGACACCAGCTACATGGAGCGCTAAGTTATGGGTATTCAAGAAATCAACGATGACAATTTTGAGGCGGAGGTCTTGCAAGCAGCAGACCCGGTCTTGGTTGATTTTTGGGCCCCCTGGTGCGGACCCTGCCGCCAACTCGCTCCCATGGTCGAAGAACTGGCCGGAGAAAATGATGGCTCGGCCAAAGTTACCAAGCTCAACGTGGATGATGCCCCGAATGCAGCGCAGAACTATGGGATTAGCAGCATTCCCACCCTGATGGTCTTTAAGAACGGTGAAGTTGTAGACCGTTTCGTCGGTGTTCAGCCTAAGGCTCGCCTGCAGGAGGCCATTGACGCGGCGAAGGGGTAGGTGGTGGGGCGCTGGGCGCTAGGCGCTAGTTTTTTGTCTGTGGATCGTAACGGGCTGGCTTCTCCTTCAGTGGGGGCTAGCCTGTTTGATTGCGCTGGGACGATTTTGGGAGATCGTGTTTGTTGTGGGATCGGCAACGGATCCTGTGGCTCCATGCTAGCACGGAGCAAGTCTGCCCAAACTGCCTGCTTTGGTACGTTGCTGCTAGCATCCTTGGTTTTTGTTAAAAACGCGCTGCGGGATCAACTTTTTGTGCTCCGCTGACCGATGAGACGATTGGGCAAACTTTGTCGATTGCCCAAGCTGTGGCAGCATTCGTTTCGTTCGTGGTAGGCAGATCTCATGGCCCGTGACACAGATCCCACAACCCCAGCGCCCCCCCCTTCTCACGCAACCCGCCTGGACGAGGCCCACGCGCTGCGCGGGAAAAGCTCCCCGCCCGCCGAGCAGGCAAGTGAGGTGGATCCCCAAGAGCTGGTGCTGGCCGAGGTGGAAGCGACCTTTGGGCAACTCCTGGAAGGGGCGGCACCCGAGGCGGTGACCCGCCAGGCCGTGGATCTGGCCGGCCGACTGCAGTCCCAGCTGGCCGATGTGGATCGCCGTCAGGCGCTGTTGAATTCTCAAGAGGCCGAGTTCGATTCGCGAATTCGCCAAGCGCGGCTGTGGCTGGACCAGCGTGAGTCGGAGCTGGACCAGCGGGAACAGGATCTGCGAGACCTGGCCGATGAAAAAATCCCCACGGATGAAATTTCCTCGCGGCAGGCTCTGGACGAGGCCCAGTTGGCTGAGCGTACTCAGCAGCTGGATGCCAGGGAAGAAAAAACCATCCAAGTCCAAACGGAGCTCGAATTTACTCAGGCCCAACTGCAGGAAAAACTGAACGACTTGGAGATTCAAACCGCGCTCTGCCACACCAAGCAAGAAGAACTCGACGCGGCGCGGCAGGCCGTGGAACAGCGGCAACGCGCGCTGGATGAGCGGGAGGCGGCCAGCATGAAGCAATTGGAGTGCAATACCCAAGAACAGATTGACCTCCAACAGCGCAGCGAAAAAATTCGACAGGCCGGAGAACAGCTGACCCTGCGGACCCAGGAACTGAAAGAATGGGAAGCACGCTTGGGTGAGCGGGGCAGCGAAATGGAATTCCAACGTGCCGAGCTGGATCGTCACGTGCAGACTTTCGAGATGCGCCAAGTCGAGTTCGATCAGCAACTGCGGCAGCTGCAATTTCGCGAGCAAGAAATCAAAACGGCCCTGGAGCGTTATCGGCGGCTAGGAGTCACCGAAGAAAAAATGGTCGCCCTGCAGCAACAAGCCAATGAGTTTGAGTTGCGCGATACCTATCTCGCGCGGGCAGAATCCTTACTTGCGGAGCAGCAGCTCCAAGTGACCGAACGTGAGCGGGCACTGGAAAAACAATCCTTGGCCTTTGAAAATCAGGTCACCCGGGAACGTCGCGCGCTGGAGGCGGAACGGGCCGAGGGGGCCCGGCTACTGAAAACACGGGAAGAGAAGCTGGAGCGCCAGGAGGTCGAGCTGGAACAACGGCAGGCTGCCCTCGAACAGCTCCAAGCAGAATTGCGCGCTGCGCAACGTGAAGTGCTGGAAGTCCGTTTGGCCACGGAAGAAACCTGGCTGCAGTTGCAAGGGGCCCTAGCCCCAGCGACGCTGTCACGTTCCGTAGCCCACGTGCGGATGCAGTTGGCAGACCATTTTCAGTTGGCCACTGACGAACTGCAAACCCGCCGCCAGGAGTTGGAGACCGTACGCTTGGAGCTGGCCACCCAACATCAAGAGCAGCAAACCCGTCGTGAGGAATTGGAGCAGTGGCTCCAGCGGCGGGAACGCGATCTGGAACAACGCGCCGCCCGGCTGGTGGCGCGGGAGAAAGAACTCGACGCGCAGCAGCGCCGCTACGAGCAGGAATCCGTCCGCTGGCAAGCCGCACAAAGCGAATACCAAAGCGAAATCCAACAGCTCCTGGCCAGCAACCGACAAACAACCAAGTCCGCCGCCTAAGGCGGCATGGCCGCCAACGGAAATCTAGTCGGCTTGCTCCGCTTCCAGTGCCAATTCCGCTGCCGTGTCGATTTCCTTGTCCGCGCTGGGCGTGTAGGATTCTGCCACCTCCGTGGGCTGGCTGCGGTCTGCCGGTTTCCAATTCCTCCGCTGGATCGTTTGACCGGCCGTCCTGGCATGGGCCTGCTGCACGACGGCCATCGCGGCTTGGATTTCTTCGCCACTAAAATAGGGCTCGCGGACCATGCTGCGGACCGTCCCGGTCAGCTTGGTGGCCAAGTCCGGCCAACTGACTTCACTATGAATATGCCAAACCGCTGCCTGCGAGATTCCATGGGCCAGCTGGCCCTGGGCATAGGCCTTAATAATTTCAATTAAAGCCGGGCTGGTCGCGATATCTTCAATGGGACGGATTTCGTAGGGCTTGCTGGAGGACGGATCCCGCAAACCGTGGTCCAAGCAGACCAGCGGTACGTCGAGTCGTCCCACCTTTTCCGGGGCCACATTAAAAGCACCGCCCCCACCACGGCCCCCGCCCACACTCTGTCCGCCGCCACCAACGGCCACACCCCCGCCGCCGCCGCCAATCCCACCCACCTGCAAAGCCACCGGGACCGCCGCGAAGGCCTCCGGCACAAGGATCTGTACGGACTCCGAGGTGTTGTTCGTAAAGACCAGTCTCCCCTGCCGGGCATTCCGCGCCACAAATTTGACATCCACCACACCCTGGTCGATGGCATCAAAAATATCCACGCCCGTCGGCTCCGCGGTTTCCGTCGTCGCCGCGCTGGCGTTCGCCGGGCTCAGGCCCTGGTCGCCTCGGTCTGCGGCCCAGGAATAACCGGTCAGCAGGAGCACGGCCATCCCCAAAATTATGCCAGGGAAGATGAGTTTTTGATGCACGGTGCACTGCATGGCTGCGACGCCTACTAAGAAAAACCTGTGAAAAATTCGGCCTTTCTGGTCCGAGGCCGTCTCTCCAGCATAAACGGGACGGTACCCCTTGCCAAGAAAAATAGACTCAATCCCCCAAGAGCTCCAAAAATTCCGCTTCGCTGAGAATCGCCACGCCCAGCTCCTCGGCCTTGGTCAGCTTGCTCCCGGCCTTGGCACCAGCCACGATATAGTCGGTGTTTTTAGAAACGCTGCTGGCGGCTCGACCGCCATGCTGGTCCACCAGGGCCTGGATTTCTGCGCGCGAATGCTGCTCCAATTTTCCCGTCACGACAAATGTTTTGCCCGCCAGGGGCTGGGAATTGGAGGCGATCGCCGCCCGCGGTACGTCCAGCCGGACGCCCGCCTCGCGGAGCTCCTGCAATACGTGTTGGCCCGCGGGGCTATGCAAAAATTGATACAGCGATCTCGCGATTTCCGGACCAATGCCCGACTCCTGGCCCTGCACCTGGAACGACTGGAGATCCTCCTCGGACGCCTGCAATAGATTATCCAGCGAACCATAGTGCTGGGCCACAATCCGCGCCGCGGCGGCACCCACGTGACGGATGCCCAGGCCCACCAGCACCCGGTCCAGCCCCCGCGTTTTGGCCTCCTCGATGGCGGCCAGCAGGTTCTCCACCTTCTTCTCACCCATCCGTTCCAGCTGCAACAGCTCTGCCCGATGGACCCGCAACAAAAATATGTCGCCGAAGGAATTTAAGAGGCCCGCATCGGCCAATTGCAGAATAATTTTTTCACCGAGCCCATCAATGTCCATTTGGCCCCGTCCGGCAAAGTGGATCAACCGCTCCCGCAACTGGGCCGGGCACTCGGGATTGGGGCAGTAGCGGGCCGTTTCCTTGCCCGCCGCGTCTTGTTCGCAGGCCACCCCGGCACCACAATCCGGACAGGTTTGTGGTGGCTCCACAGGTGGTAAGTTGGCCGGCCGCTGCTCCAGGTCCACGCGCACTACCTGAGGAATAATCTCGCCCGCCTTTTCAATGACTACCGTGTCGCCTACCCGGACGTCCTTGCGGAGGATCTCCCCATAATTGTGCAGCGTGGCGTGCTGCACGGTGGTCCCCGCGACCAAGACCGGTTCCATGGTGGCCCGCGGGGTCAGCTTACCCGTTTTACCTACCTGCCAATCTACCTGCAGCAAACGGGTCGTGGCCTGCTCGGCCGGATATTTGAAGGCAATGCACCAGCGGGGAAAGCGACTGGTACTGCCCAATCGCGCTTGCAAATCCCACCGCTCAAGCTTGACCACCACGCCATCCACGCCGTAAGGCAGGTCGTGCCGCTCCGCGTCAAACTTTTCGATCATCGCCCACACGTGGTCCATGGTGGCACATGTGTGGGCGAGCGGATTGGTCGGGATGCCCCAGGCGGCCAGTGCTGCCAAAAATTCGCTTTGTCGCTCGCAGGTGGCCCCGGCAAGTTCT
>CAMYJY010000052.1 GCA_947258835.1 uncultured Pirellulales bacterium | reverse complement strand
AAATGCGTTGTGCTGCCATCGGGTCGCACTGCGTGGCTCCCCTTGGTTTTCACATGCATCACAACCACGTATTTCCGTAAACTGCTCTAGAAATCAATCGAACCAAAACCGTAGGCTCATTCGCTGCACGAGCCTCTCGGTAAAAATACTCCTCAGAAATATACTGCACTTTCTGAGATGGCGGCCGGAGGCCGCTATCTCAGAAAGGCAAAAAGGGAGCGCTCGAGCGGCTATATTCATGAGCTGGCATCAATTAGCCTGGCGCCGGAGGCGGGAACAAGGCACATTTTCCGGCCGTCGCTTGACATCCTCCGCTCATGAGTAAGAATATGTCGGGACTTGCCAACAAACCCCGACACTTTCTTACCATGACCAAACGCGAAAAAATCCTGGCCATCGCTAAAGAGAAGGGGCTGGTCCGCCCCCGTGATGCCGAAGCGGCCGGTATCTCGGCGGTCTACCTCAATAAACTCCACGCCGCCGGCCTGCTGGAAAGACCGAGCCGGGGCATCTACGTCCTGCCGGGGACGGATTTCGGCGAAAACCAAACCCTCCTGGAAGCCTGCAGCCGCGTACCCGGCGGCACCCTCTGTCTGCTCAGTGCCCTCAGGTTCCACGAGCTGACAACGCAAGCCCCCTACGAGGTCTGGATGGCCATTGCAGAAAAGGCACGACGGCCCCGCGTCGATTACCCCCCTCTGCGAGTGGTTCGTTTTTCGGGGGCGGCGCTGGCGCACGACGTACAAGAACATCCGCTCCGGGGAGGCACGCTCCGCGTCTACGCACCCGCCAAAACGGTGGCGGACTGCTTTAAGTACCGCCACAAGATCGGTCTCGACGTGGCGCTGGAGGCACTGCGAGATTGCTGGTCACAAAAAAAAGCCACCAGCGACCAGCTGTGGCAAGCAGCCAAAGTCTGCCGCATGCAGAACATCATGCAGCCCTACATGGAGGCGCTGGTATGACCGACCGCCAAATCACCAACGTGGCTGCCTCGGTCCGCCAAAAACTGCGCAACCTAGCCCGCGCACGCGGCGAAGCCTTTGAATATTTACTCAGTCGTTATGGCACGGAGCGACTTCTCTATCGCATCTCCCAATCCCCCTATGTGCACCAGTTCATCCTCAAGGGTGCGGTGTTGTTTCAACTGTGGTCCGATCAACCCCATCGGCCTACACGCGACGTGGACTTGTTGGGCTTTGGCGAGCCCTCCCCCCAGCGCATCGCCATCATGCTGCAAGAAATCTGCGCCATCGACGTCCCAGACGACGGCTTAACCTTCGACCAAAAATCAATTCAGGTCGAGCAGATCAAAACCGAAGATGCGTACCAAGGGATCCGTGCCAGACTGGTGGCGTCTTTGGTAAACGCGCGGGTGCCTCTCCAAGTAGACATCGGATTCGGCGATGCCATCCACCCCCAACCGGAAGAAATCGATTATCCCACGCTGCTCAATCACGCCGTACCGCGTCTGAAATCGTATCCGCGAGAAACGGTGGTCGCCGAAAAATTCCAAGCCCTGGTCCTGCTCGGCATGACCAACAGCCGCATGAAAGACTTTTTCGATCTGTGGATCCTGGCCCAGGAATTTGAATTCGATGGCCCGCTGCTAGCGGGTGCGATGCGGGCCACATTCGAGCGACGTGGTACCAACGTGCCTGCGACCGCACCGCTGGCACTAACGGCCGAATTCTCCGCAGACACCGCCAAAGCAAAACAGTGGTCCGCTTTTCTCTCCAGAGGCAACCTCCAGCCGGCCCATCTACGACTGCCAGACGTCCTGGAATTCCTGCACGGTTTTCTCCTGCCTCCGGCAGTTGCCATCCACAACAACCAAGATTTCCCGCAACACTGGGTTCCCACCGGGCCATGGTCTCCCGACGAGGCCCAGCTCGATCCAGCCCAGCAATGAAGGACGCCTCCAAATCCCGGCAGTGAGCTATACTTTAGCTCATCCATCCTGCAGGTTGTCCCACGGAGCTGCCACACCATCGCCGCCCACGCCTGAGTGGTCAAATCACCACAACCGAAGCTGGGGCTTCGACCCAGATGGGAATTTTGAACCACGACGAAACAACGGAAACAACGTCCACCACGAATCAACAAACGAAAAATACGTCTTTGTTCGTCGTCGCGTTGTTTCGTTGTGGTTCCTTTGCTGCCACAGGAATGGCTGAGAAGAGTGTGAATTGCTGTCGTCGCACGCAGACGGTTGCCTCAAATCTTGTGCCGAACACGATTGAGACAAATCAGCAGTGGCACCCCATCAACACACCCCAAAAAAATTCAAACCTCCAGGTTGCGTCTGCAGCCGAGTGCTTCGGACCCATCGTCGGAACAATAAAAACATGAATGTCAAAAAATTAGCCTACGAATTTTGGCTCTTCGGCATCAAACAAGCATCGGCCTCTATGTTTGGTGGCTTTCTCCTGGCCGTCATGCTGATCACTCGATACTGGTACCCCATCGAAAGCTTGCACCGCTATGACTTTATTTTGATTGCCGCCATTGCTTTTCAGTGCTTTCTTTTGCTCGCCAAACTGGAGACCTGGCGAGAGGCGATGGTGATAGTCGTTTTTCACGTCGTAGCCACCGTCATGGAACTGTTTAAAACGTCCGCTGATATTGGCTCTTGGTCCTACCCGGAAGAATTCGTTTTCGGCATCGGCAACGTACCACTATTCGCCGGCTTTATGTACAGTGCCGTGGGCAGCTACATTGCCAGGATCTGGCGAATTTTCAATTTCGAATATTCTCATTATCCACCCAAAGGCATCACCCTCTTCTTGGTCGCATTGATTTACGCCAATTTCTTCACGCATCACTACACCACCGACTTCCGCTGGGTGCTGTTGGCCCTCACGGTGATGCTGTTCTACCGCACCAACATCTACTTCAAAATCATCAAAACACATCGCCACATGCCAATTTTGTTGGGCTGGTTCTTGGTGGCTCTCTTTATTTGGTTTGCTGAAAATATCGCCACCTACTCCAATGTTTGGATCTACCCCAACCAAACCACCGGGTGGCAAATGGTTCCCCTGGCGAAATTGAACGCCTGGTACTTACTGATGTTGCTGAGCTTCGTGTTGGTGTCGCTGGTGAATAGCGTCCCGATACGACAAACAAAGCAGCGCGTGCAGGAGTGCCAGCCGGCGACTACGCGTCTGGCCCGCTCCTGATCCCAAGTGCTCTCCAGCCCCCAGCTCGTAGGCTGGGGCGAAGCCCCACCTTTTTCAGTGAGCTACCGATTTTCAGTGAGCTACCGCTCAAAAGTCACGAATCCGCTCCCGTTGGTCGCTACGATCAACTCATAGGCTAGCGCGGAGCACCAGGCCTACAGTCGCGTCTTACATCCAATATCTCACATCTTATATCCCACATGTTGCAAAAGGTGGGGCTCCGCCCCAGCCTACTACTCCAGCGACCAACGGAAGCGGGCCAGTGCTTTCCGAGCGGCAGCTCGCAAAAAGGCGGCCACTGCCGCCGGCAGCTCGCAAAAAGGCGGCCACTGCCGCCCCCTTAGAGCATGCCCAAGTGTTTTTCCATGGCACCAGCAATTTTTTGACAAGCGGCCATCATGGCCTCGTATTCCGCAAAATTGAGCGACTGGTACCCGTCGCTTTGAGCCTGCTCGGGGTGCGGATGCACCTCCACGATCAAACCGTCCGCGCCCGCGGCGATGGCGGCCTGGGCCATCGCCGGCACCAAATACGTATGCCCCGTGCCATGACTCGGATCAATCACCACCGGCAGGTGGGTCCGCTGCTGCACATAGGGCACCGAAGCCAAAGGCAAGGTAAAGCGCGTGTGGGTCTCAAAGGTGCGGATCCCCCGTTCGCAGAGCATCACTTGGTCATTCCCGGCATCCAAGATATATTCCGCGGCCAGCAGCCACTCGTCGATGGTAGCGCTGGGACCGCGCTTTAAGAGCACCGCCCGCGGCGATTTGCCAACGGCCTCCAGCAGCCGGTAATTCTGCATGTTGCGGGCGCCGATTTGCAACACATCGGCGTACTCTACCACCAACTCCACATCCTCCGGAGAAACCACCTCCGTTACCACGGCCAGTCCCGTCTGCCGCCGTGCCTCCGCCAACAATTGGAGGCCCTCTTCCTTCAGGCCCTGAAAACTATAAGGACTGGTCCGCGGCTTAAACGCCCCGCCGCGGAGCGCCGAGGCACCGGCAGCCCTCACGGCCTGCGCGGTTGTCACAATCTGCTCTTCACTCTCCACCGAACAGGGACCGGCAATCACACCAATCTGCCCGTTGCCCACCGTCAGACTTCCCGCCTGGACCGTGCTCGACTCCGGTTGCAACTCACGACTGGCCAATTTGTAGGGGGCCAGAATCGGCAACACCTCATCAACCCCTGGACCACTCTCCAGCGACCCAATGCCGGCCACCCGCTCCTCACCCACCGCGGCAATCACCGTCCGCTCCGTGCCCCGAATCACATTGGCCTTCAGCCCGCGGGCCTCCACCTCGTGAATCATGGTGGTGATATCTTGCTCGGAAGCCGAGCGTTTCATGACGATGATCATTTTGTCTCTCCAGACGTGTCTTCCGCTGCAGACGGCAGCTGCTGACGATCCTCTGGCAACCCCTCCTGCAGGCCAGGAACATCGGCGGCACCAGCAGGTACGTACAAACTCGCCTCGGCAAAATCGTCCCCAATGGGTTGATACACACCGCCCAAATGTTCAGCCAAAAAGGCCTCGGTGACGGCGTTGAAGGACATCCGGTTGTCTTCCCCCGCAAAACCGTGGCCCTCATCCGGGTACAGTACGTACGTCACCGGAATCTGCTTGGCCTGCATGGCCTGCACAATCTGATCCGCCTCCAGCTGCGTCACCCGCGGGTCATTGGCCCCTTGGCCAATCAACAGCGGGCGGACGATTTCGTCCACCTTGGTCAGCGGCGAACGCTGCAGCAATTCCGCGCGGCCCTCTGCCGTCTCCACATCCCCCACACGGACCTTCATCACAGGCATGAAGGGCATCCAGTAGGGCGGCACATTTTCCATCAGGGTCACCAAGCTGGAAGGACCGACAATGTCCACCCCGCACGCAAAAACCTCCGGCGTAAAGGTCAACCCAACGAGCGTGGCATACCCCCCATAACTGCCGCCCATAATGGCTACCTTGTCCGGCAAGGCAATCCCCTCCTGGACGGCCCACGCGACTGCGTCGATCAGGTCGTCATGCATTTTGCCCGCCCATTCCCCATCGGCGGCGTTAATAAAATTTTTGCCAAAACCAGTCGAACCGCGGTAATTCACGCTCAGCACCGCATAGCCCCGATTGGCCAGCCACTGATGCGTACTACTAAAACCCCAGTCGTCCCGTGACCACGGGCCACCATGCACATCCAGCACCAGCGGCACGGGCTGCTCCGGTCGCCCATCACCGTCGAGATCGCTGCCCGCCGGCAGGGAGAGATAAGAAACCAACTCCCACCCATCGCGGCTCTTGATGATCGGGGCCTGCATCTTCACCAGCTCGTACTGCTCCAGATCATCCCGACTGCTAAACAAAAAACGCGCCTCACCCGCCCCACGGTCGTAGAGATAAAACTTGAGCGGACCCTTGTCGAGCACATAAGCCACCGTCCACAACGAGTCGTCCAGGGTCCGGCTGGTAACAATCAGTTCGCCGTCTTCGACCCCGGCCAGATAGTCCAGGTCCGCACGAATGGATTCATCCAGAATTTGCCACTCCCGCCGGGCGTAAGTAAAACCTACGGCCTGAATTGTTTTCTCAGTCGGGTGGGCCAAGACCTCGCCCACATCGGCGCGCGGATCCTCCGCCACGAGCGTGGCGGTGTCCGTCGCCAAATCCAGCGCGAACAGTCCCGCCGTGTTGCGGTCGCGGCTGTCCTGCAAATAGAGCACCTTTCCCGTCTTGTCAAAACCGACCGGGCCGGTGGTCATCGCATCCTCGGGTCCGGTCTGGATCAACTCCTCCCACTCGGCATCGGCCCCCGTTGCACCAGGCGTCCGCGGCCGGAGCAACACCTGCCCCCCAGCAGGCGTAAAATTGAATGCGAAGCGAATCTGAAATTCGTCATCCGTGACATAGGCGGCCACGCCCGGGTTGGCTTGGACCAGCTCCCGCTCGCCCGTGCGAAGATTCACGCGATAAATGTCGTGCAGCTGGGGATTGCGATCATTCAGGCCCACCAATAATTCATCAGGAAATTTTTGGCTCACGGCCTGAATCCGCGCTTGCACATTTTCCAAGGGCGTCAAATCGCGGGTTTCGGCGGACTCCACCTGCGTGGCATACAGATGCCAGTTTTCGTCCCCCTCCTTGTCTTGCACATACAAAATGTGCTCGCCCGTATAGGCCCAGCTGTAGCTGCGGATATCCCGTGTTTTATCACGCGTGACGGGCCGGGCCGCCGTGAGCTCATCCACAGGCCCCACCCACACATTTAAAATGCCGTCCACCGGCGCTAGAAAGCTGAGCCATTTGCCGTTGGGACTAATCCGAGCGGAAGCCCTGTGCGGATTTCCAAATAATACACTGCGCGGGATCAAGTGAGACTCCTGGGACGGATCGATTTGTGGGGCCGGTCCACCGCAACCAAGATTGGTGAGAAAAACACCGGCCAGCAAAGTGAACAGCAGGGCAGGGCGGCAGTGCCGCCGGACAATGCGAGGGCGGCAGTGCCGCCAAACAATGCGAGCTACCGCTCGGAAAGCATTTGCTCGCTCCCGTTGGTCGCTTGCGTTGGCGCAAGCGTTCAATTCTTCTTCCGTGAATATCATAAACATATAAGGGGTACGCTGTTGGAGTGAAAGGGTAAAACGTGCCTCCGCAAAGAAAGCCTGGCCACATTGTTCCCGCTTTGCCACGCGGTATCAAGCCAGCGAAAACATTTGGACATCAGAGGACTTCGGCTCAGACCCGACAGAGGGGGGCCGCCCAATCCTGTTCGGTACGAAGCTTCGTGGTTCTTGTTGACGCGTTGGTCAGTACCCGTTCACCGGCCTGTTCACGCCGTCGCAGTGGCTTCAATTTGCTCTGTGGATGCTTCCAGGTAAAATAGCTCAAACTGAAAACGAGGCGCCTCCATGCAGCCGGTAAAGCCCGAGAAAACAGCCCCCGTTTCCGCTTAAGTAAAATAGCTCGCTCGATACTCACCCCCTGTTCCTACGACGCGCACCATGGCTGCGGTTCGCCCTCTCGCTGATAGGCCCCCGCCTCGGCAACCCTTTTTGCCCGTGGCAGTCGCCGGTGCCCTCGGGATTGTTATCGACCGGTATGGATCCGTGCCGCTGGGCCTGACTCCATTGCACTGGTGGCTGGCAAGCACAACACTCTTGGTGCTGGCCACGGTGCTCCGCTGCCAGAGACGTCACCGGTGCTTTGCCCTGGCCCTGTGGATCAGTTTCGCCTGCCTCGGCGGCGGTTGGCACCAAGTGCGGTGGAACTATGTGGCCCGTAATCACCTGGCCCGCTATGCCACACGGCAATCACAGCCGGTCTGTGTGGAAGTGGAAATTGAAGGTCCCGTGCGGCAGTGGCAGCCTGCCCCCGATCCCCTCCGCAACCTACCCACGGAACCTCGCAGCGAAGTCCTGGTCTCTGCCCAGCGGCTACGCGATGGCCGCCGGTGGCTGCCTGTCTCGGGTAGCTGCCGCTTGCGAGTGGTAGGTCCGCTGCGGCATGTTCAGCCGGGCGATCGGGTGCGGGTGTTCGCCCGCTGCCGGCGGCCGCAGCCCGCCGCCAATCCAGGACAATACGACTGGGCTCAAGCAGAACGTGGGGCAGGACGCTACTGCGAATTATTTTGCCAAACACCGGAGTGCCTCACCGTGCTGCCGGCGGCCTCGCCAGCAACACGCCCCCGCTACAGCCGCGCCGTCGCCGCCGCGGATGCCATCCGCCAACGGTGCCAATGGCGCCTCAAACACTACGTGGGCGGTGAACTGCAGGACTTGGCGCTGGCGCTGATCCTGGGCGAACGGGCACCGCCTGCCACCACCGCTGCCTTCCGGCAAACTGGCACCGCGCACTTGCTGGTTGTTTCGGGGCTGCACGTCGGCATGTTGGCCCTGGCCATGGGCTGGGTGATCCGTACGGGGCTCATACCGCGCCGCTGGGGCCTGGTGGCGACCGCCTGCCTGGTCGTGGCCTACGCCGGCTTGGCAGGCGGACGCCCCCCCGTTGTCCGCGCCTCGGTGCTGATCGTGCTCTGCCTATGGGCACTGGGGCAGGGCAGGAATATTATGTCCACCAACCTACTCTGCGTGGCCGCTGGCGTGGTGCTGGTGATCAATCCTAGTGAACTGTTTCGAGGTGGCACACAACTGAGTTTTTTGTGCGTAGCCGCGCTGATTGGCTATGGCACAGTGGTCAGCTCACAACCGCCGCCAGATCCGCTCACGCGACTGCTCCGTGAGGCCTCCCCCTGGTACTGGCGTGTGCTGCGAGGGTGGGGTCAGGGGGCGATGCAATTGGCATTGGCCTCACTGGTGATTTGGATCGTCGCGGCGCCGCTGGTGGCCTACCACTTCCATCTTGTGACACCCGTGGGCATCGCCCTGACACCTCTACTATGGCCGCTGGTGGCGGGGGCACTGCTCTCGGGCCTGGGCCTCTGTGCCTGCGGCTGGGCCGTGCCACCGCTGGCCGTGCTCATGGGTAATTTCTGCGCGGGGTGCTTAGCGGCCACCGCCTCCATCATCACCCTGGCAAATCAGACGCACCTGATCAACACGGCCTGCCCAGGGCCCCCACTGGTCTGGCTGTTGGTATTCTACGCCGGTCTGGCAGGCTTGAACCTGATACCTCGCTGGCGACTGCCCTGGCGGTGGCAGTTGGTGTTGGCCAGTTTGTGGGTCGCCTGCGGCTTGGCGGCGGCTGCCGGACGACACAACCCCGATCAGTTGCGCTGCACATTCCTGGCCGTAGGCCACGGTACGTGCGTCGTGCTCGAACTTCCCGGAGATCAAACCGTGCTGTACGACGCCGGCAGTCTTGGCTCGTCCCGCACGGCCAGCCGGAAGGTTGCCGGCTACCTGTGGTCCCGCGGCATTACGCAGATCGAAGCCATCTTCATTTCCCATGCCGATGTCGATCACTATGCGGCGGTTCCTGGCCTGCTAGAGCTTTTTTCAGTTGGCGCAGTCTATGTCGCGCCGCAAATGTTTTCTGCCGTCGCCCCTGATGCAGAACCGACTGCGGTAAACTACCTGAGGACTGCGCTGGCCAAGGCTCAAGTGCCAGTGCAGGAAATTTGGCAACATCATCGCCTGCAAGCGGTCCACGACGGGGTCACGCTGGAGGTGCTGCACCCACCATGCACGGGAGTCGGCGGCTCGGACAATGCCAATAGCATCGTGCTGAGCATCCGTTTTGCCGGACAGCACATCCTGCTGCCTGGCGATTTGGAATCGCCAGGACTGGAGGCCTGCATGCGTGGCGGTCCGTTGGACGTCGATATCCTGCTGGCCCCCCACCACGGCAGTCACTGCAGCGACCCAGCCGGTTTTTCGGCCTGGTGCACCCCGGACTGGACCATCATCAGTGGACAGCACGCAACAGAGTCCGTCACTGCAGCCACTTATCAAGCCCAAGGCTCAAAAACCCTCAGCACCAGCGAGTGCGGGGCCATCCATTTCATCTTCTCCCAGCAGTCCACCCGCGCTGTTACCACCTGGCCCTAAGGGGAGACGAAGCCGTCCGCCGGCGAATCGCGCCCTAGTTGTCGCCGCCAAGATTGCCTATTTTACTTGGAATTCAAATTTACAGGTTAAGCCGTTGACTTCTCTTGCAAACCGCTAGAATTTGGCGTTAAGCTTAAGCTCGTGTGGAATTGGAAAACCGCCCCCAACATCCACAACGAACGTGTCCCTCTGCCGGGAAAAGGTAACAGCACAAAACGTCCCTAGGCGCACAAAAACCAGATCTGGAGTTGACTGCGCCGGCGGTCTCTATTTAACTCTAGTTGAGAA
>CAMYJY010000051.1:2541-19426 GCA_947258835.1 uncultured Pirellulales bacterium | reverse complement strand
GTAATCTTGCCGCACCAACCCGTCCAGACACTGGAGCAAAAAGGGATCGCTACCCCGCAGGCACAAAATCACCAACCCGACCGGCACGTGTTCGTCGCTCAGTAGTGGCCGGGGCCGACGCCACAAGACACGGGAAAAACCCAGCACCAGCACCGCTTGCCCCACGGCAAGGCTACCCAAAAGACCCACAACCACTAGGGCAAGAGAAGTCACGGAGATACTGCCTGCAGATCCAAGACCATTTTGTGGTCGGCGGGTGAATGATACGCGTACACGCCATGGTATCGCAAATTCGAGAAAACTGCCAACCGCCAGGCCCCCCGCTTTTTGCCTCCAGGGCTGTACAGTTTTAGGCCCTTGTGCGATATTTCGGCTGTGGCTCCCGTGCTGCCAACGGTAGATCCTACAGTCCTTGTGCGCAGTGAAGCGACCAACGGGAGCGAGCAAATGCTTTCCGAGCGGTAGCTCGCATTGGCTGGCGGCCCCCCGTTCAGGCCGGGGGCAAGCTATGCCGCCCCGCCCCACCCCTGCTGGTTAGAGGAAGAACCCTACGTGGCCCAGTTTCTGTCCGAGTTGGAAATTTTTGGCGTTGCTGTGTGCCCCTGGCCATGGCTGGCCGCTGCCCTGGTGGGACTGGTCCATGTCGGGCTGCTGCTGAGCCTGGTGGCCGTTGCCGCGCTGCTCTTTATTTGGCTGGAGCGGAAGATCTCGGGACGAATTCAAGATCGCTTAGGCCCCACCCGCGTAGGCGGTAAGTTTGGTTGGCTGCAGACGCTGGCCGATGGACTAAAACTGCTCACCAAAGAGGACCTCATGCCCGCGGGGGCCGACCGTCTGCTGTTTAAGATCGCCCCCTACGTCAGCTTTTGTGCAGCGATCTCCGCCTTTATCGCGATCCCCTTTGCCGGCGGGGCCTATCCCTGGATTGCCCAACATCTCAATGTGGGCGTCTTCTTCGTGCTGGCCGTGCTGGGTCTGGAGGTGTTTGGCGTGATCTTGGCCGGTTACTCCTCGGCTTCCAAGTGGTCTCTGTTTGGTGCCATGCGGGAAGCGGCGCAGGTGGTGAGCTACGAGGTCCCGCTGGGCCTGTGCGTGGTGGTCCCCGTCATGATCGCCGGTTCTATGGATCTGGTCGTGATCGGTGACCTGCAGGCCGGCTGGTTCACCCAGTGGTTGGTCTTTCACGACCCCTTTACGTTGATTACTTTTTGGGTGTACTTCACCTGCGCCACAGCCAGTGTCAATCGCGCCCCCTTTGACCTGGCAGAAGCGGAAAGTGAGCTGGTGGGCGGCTTCCATACGGAATACTCCGGCCTCCGCTGGAGCTTTTTCTTTATGGCTGAGTACGGCTCCATGTTTTCCGTGAGCATCCTGGCCGCGATCCTCTTCTTAGGCGGCTGGCATGGCCCCATCCCCTTGACCTCTCTCATGAACCTGAGTGGGGAAGCCGGCAGCCTCGGCTGGGGGTTGGCCCAAGCGCTCGGCTTGGCAAATGTCCTGCTCAAGGGGACGCTCGGCGTCTGCGTGATGATCTGGATCCGCTGGACACTCCCCCGCCTGCGGATTGATCAGGTGATGGCGGTCTGCCTGAAGTACTGCACGCCCATAGCCGCGGTCATGTTTTTGGGCGCCACCTGCTGGCACTATCAATTTCCCCACCAAAGCTTTTTTGACATGCTCTTGATTCTGGGCGGAGGAAGGCGGTAAGCATGGCAAGTATCTACTGGCCTTCATTTTTCTTTTTGCTCTTCAGCGGCCTCGCCTGCGGATTTGCAGTAGCGGTTCTCTGCTCTCAAAATATTGTCCGGATGGCCTTTTACCTGGTGCTGTCGTTGGCGGCCACGGCCAGCCTATTTTTTTTGGCCGGGGCCGAATTTGTGGGAGCCATGCAGCTGATGATCTACGTGGGCGGCACGTTGGTGCTGCTCGTGTTCGGCGTCATGCTCACCTCGCAAGAACGCTTTGTGACCATGAAAGTCGCCGTCGGAGATCGGCTCAAGGGACTTTTGGTGGGCGGGGCCTTGCTGGGCGTCTTGATCGCCGCGGCCCTGAGCATTCCCGCCTGGCAAGGCCTGGACCGCGGCGAGGCAGAAACCCTGGTAGTCCCCCCCACAGCAACCCCCATCGGCATGGGTTTAGTCGGTTTGCGGGTAGACGACCCCGCGGCCGCAGGCTACTTGTTCCCATTCGAAATTGTTTCCGTGCACCTGCTGGTGGTGTTAATTGGCGCAGCCTACCTGGCTCGCGCCAAACGGAAAAAGTACGAAGAGCCCAGCGCGGCGTAGCCGCAACCAAAATTCTTGCTTGGACTTATATTTAATGTTTCAGGTTAACAGCAGGTGACAAAAGGGATGACCACGAAGGACAGTCGAGTAGGGGAGGAACAGTTTCCCTCTAGGTTTCGGGATAGACCAGTGTCAGGGTTTCCCCGTTCGTGCCTCAATACCCGCATACCTTACGACAACTGCCGCCTCCCCCCTCCTCAAACCGGACTGGCGGATTTCCCGCATCCGGCTTACCCAGTAAACATTCACTCACAAGCATGCACAGTCAGTCAACAGTAGGACGGTTACAAGTTCCGCAGGCCCAGGGCCTGCAGATGGGCGTAGTACGTCGTCCCCTTCCTCGGACGGGAAGGCCGTTGACTGCGACGTTTCAAGTGCCGAACCAAGCGTTCCCTCGTAAACCGATTGACGCTACGGAATGCCATCCGAGGATAACCATGGCGAAAGTAGTTCGCCCAACTTCGCAGCCAGCTGTTCACTTCCCCGACCATCTCACTGGCCGGTACGAAGCAGCGTCGGCTGCTGGTTATCCCGCGGATCTTGTCCCTGGCGCGGGCCTGCGCTTTCTTCGATGGGAATATGTTCAGATAGCGATGCGAACCTCCATGGAGGTCGCAGTCATACCGGAACGTAAAACCCAGGAAGTCCACACTCGCCCTCGGTTCCTTCAGGTCCACCACGTGAGTTTTCTCACGATTGATCGTCAGTTTGAATCGGCCTTCAAGTTGATTCTCCACCCAGCTGGTGAGCCGCTCTCCTTGATAACGGGCCAGGATCACGAAATCGTCCGCATAGCGGACGATTTCCGCCTTAGCCCAGTTCGCCGGACCGTCCGGAGCGTGGAAAGCCTTCTCGAACCAGTGCAGGTAAACGTTCGCCAGCAGAGGCGAAATGACCCCTCCTTGCGGCGTTCCCTGTTTCGGCCGAGAGCCTTTCTCGCGGCCCTGGGCGTCCCGTTCTATCACGGGCGTCTGGAGCCACATCCGGATCAGCTTCAGCACCTGGCGATCCGTGATCCGCATCTGCAGGCATTTCATCAGCTGGTCGTGGGGAATCGTGTCGAAGTAAGGGCGGAATCCGAACGAACAGTCCAGAAAATCCGCTTCGAAGATCGGTTCGATCACCAGCAGTACGGCCATTTGGACGATCCGGTCCCGGACCGTCGGCACGATACCAACCAACAGCACACCTGCCCAGCGCGCCTTCGGGTTGGGCTGAGATCACGCATCCCTTCCATCCATTGCTAGCACAGCAATTTGCGATTCTAAAGACGCGTCGAGTGCGTGGTATTGAGTGTCTGATTCTCAAAGGCTCCGCATCGGGCACGTTTTCCGTGCCGCGAGACTGGACCGATCATGCCTTGCCAGATGCCTATCGCGATGCTGCCGCGCCTCCAACCATTCTCAAGTTGGAATGCCTGATTTCAATCGTGGAGTCGGTCAAAGCACTTCAAACGAGTGAGATTGATTCGTGAATTACAAAAAGATCATATTGTCGGCGAGTCCAACGTTGTCGTGGAAGTCGTTACGTAACCTGGCCAAAGCGACAACGTATGGTTCCTCAATGTATCCTACGGCAACATTCAACGCCCAGAGGAATTGCCATGTCCTCTGCACAAGCACCACGGCTTTACTTAAGCGATGCCGACATTCGGCAATTGACTTCCTTAGTGGCCAATATGCTCGAAGACCACTTGCGTCTCTCTGCAACTGAAATAGACCCGACACAAATATATACGGAGCACGATTGTGATGAACGCAACCAGCAAGATCAGCGATGCCCACCTACAGAAGAAAGCCTTTGTCTACATTCGGCAATCGGGCATGGGCCAGGTGAGGAATCATCGTGAGAGCACGGAACGACAATACGCCTTGAGAGACACGGCTCGTTCCCTGGGTTGGCATCCTGATCGGATCAAGGTGCTCGACGCCGACCTGGGAAAATCTGGCACTTCCTCGAAGAGTCGAGCTGATTTCAGGTCTCTGGTCACCGAGGTCTCCCTAGGTAATGCAGGCGTGGTTCTGGCACTGGAGGCTTCACGTTTGGCACGATCCAATGCCGACTGGCATCGGCTCATCGAAATCTGCAGCATCACCGGGACGCTGATCATCGATGAAGACGGCTGCTATGATCCCAGTGATTTCAACGACGGATTGCTATTGGGCCTCAAGGGAACGATGGCTCAGGCAGAGTTGCACTTCATCCATAGTCGTCTGCAAGGAGGTAAGCTGAACAAGGCGCAAAAGGGAGAACTGCGGTTTCCCTTGCCAGTCGGCTATGTCTTCGACGAGACCAACCAGATCGTCAAAGATCCTCACGCTGAAGTGCGTTCGGCCATTGAATTGGTCTTTCATGCATTCGAGCGGGCCGGTACCGCATATGGCGTGGTCCAGCGTTTCGCCCAGGAAAATATAACGTTTCCCAAACGCAGTTATGGTGGTGCTTGGGCCGGCAAGCTGCAATGGGGCCGTCTGACCGAAAGTCGTGTGCTGGCCATTCTCAAAAATCCGTCCTATGCTGGTATTTACGCCTTTGGCCGCTACCGCTCGGTCAAGGAGATACTCACCAGCGGTGAAGTCCGTTCCAAGATCGCGTGCCTGCCGCGCGATCAGTGGCTGGTGGAGATTCGCGATCACCACGAAGGTTACACATCGCTTGAACAGCATCTCCAAAACCTGGACACCCTGGAACGCAATCGTACCAATCCCAAGGAGGCCGTCTTGAGTGGACCGGCGCGTGAAGGGCTTGCTCTCTTGCAAGGCTTGTTGATCTGTAGTTGTTGTGGGCGTCGGTTGACTGTTCGCTACCGAGGCAACGGAGGGATCTATCCTGTCTACGAGTGCAATTGGCGAAAGCGTGAAGGATTATCGAAGACATCTTGCCTGTCGGTCAAATGCGAATGTGTTGATCGCGCGGTGGAAGGGCGCGTCTTGAAGGCTCTTGATGAAGAACAACTCAACTTAGCCGTGGAAGCGTATAACATTGTTCAACAACGTCAACAACAGATTGACACGCAATGGAAAATGCGGCTGGAGCGGGCAGAGTACGACGTCCAGTTAGCGCAACGGCGTTATGAAGAAGTGGATCCTTCGAATCGACTCGTGGCCTCGACGCTTGAGCAACGCTGGAACGATGCCTTAATCGAGCTAGAAGACGTCAGAAATCAGATTGCCGACTTACAGCAAAAAAATACACTCATTTCACCTGAGCAACGTGAGGAAGTTCTCAAACTGGTAGAGAATTTACCAAGGCTTTGGTTGAGCGAAGGCGTCTCCTCCAAAGACAAGAAGCGTGTTCTTCGTCTCCTGATACAAGATATTACACTTGTGAAGCCCGAGCGATCTTCGGCTCTACTTCGAGTGCGCTGGCAAGGTGGCTTGCACGAAGATCTACACATCGATCTACCACGCCCAGCCCATGAGCGTTGGCGTCATAGCGATGCGGTGGTAGAAAGAGTACGCGAACTAGCTCAGGTACTCTCCGACCACGAAATTGCAGAACGATTTAATGCCGAAGGGCTCCAGACCAATAAGGGCAACTCCTTCACCCGGTCCAGTGTCTCATGGATTCGATGCAAACACGGAATTCCTCCCGTCGACAAGAAGAAGCCCGAAGAGCAAACGGTCAAAGAAGTTGCCGAGCAATTCGGCGTCAGCCACGGCGTCGTTTACTACTGGATTGCTCGCAAAATCATCTCGGCCCGGCGTTTGAACCAAGGAATGCCCTATTGGATTACTATCTCCGATCAGCAGCGAAAAATGCTGAAAAAACAGGTAAAAGAGTCTCCACCGTCGGGATACCCAACGGCCGTTTCCTTCCATCCGGTTTGGGAATGTAGACACGCTTTACAGGTTGCGGCTGGTAGGTCTTCGTGCGAAGTTCCTCGTGCAGCTGGTCGAGGAATGCCTTCGCGCCAGGGCCGTCAATGACGTCCTGGCACGACATGCCATCCACGCCGGGCTTGCCGTTGTTCTTCAACACGAGCCACCAAGCCGCCGTCAGCACGTCGTGCCGGTAAATTCGGTCGTACAATGCGTAAAACCGAAATCTCGGCTCCTGCTTGGCCTTGCGACCCAGTTTCCATCTCAACTGAGAGACTTTTACCGGCAACTTCAAGCCCGACTTCACTTCCGGCTGAGCCGGAGGCGGGTCGGCTGGAGGCAGCCGGTCTTCCGTAGTGGGATGATTATTATCCAAGCGGATCTCCTTATATCTCATGGAAACGCGTTTATGGTAGGGGTCCTTCGCTCGACCGGCATTACCCGGCGTCATCACTACTATGGCCCCCTCCGAATACCAGCACGGCCAGATGACGGTTATGGTTTCCCGCCGTCCGTTGGCCAAGCGGCACACCCTGCCACTGGGCCACCATGCCGGGCCTCCCAAGTTCCTGCTTGCTCTTTCGACGCCCGCCGTCCCCTATCACCCCGGGCCGCCCGACGGTTGCAGGCACCTGTTGCTTCGCCGCCGGTGCTAGGCTTCGCCTTCTTCGGCAGGTTGGCCACGGCCAAATGGTGTCACGAGGCCGAAACGGGTTCACTTACGTTACGGCTGACGTCTTCGTCACAGCGGGGCTTCATCGGCTCGATTACCCGGGCACGAGGAAACATAGATGCCTCAAGTGCGACACCCCGAACGCCTAATGGCCATTGGGTATCCAGTTTGTAGTGCATGCTATGCGCCTCCGCTCTACTCGGCGGTTCTACTCAAGGCACTGCAATTTACGCCCGTCATTCCCGCGCAGGCGGGAATCCAGTAGCAGAGCCGGTGGTCTAGATTCCCGCCTGCGCGGGAATGACGCTGGAGCGCGGCTAGAATCCAGCAGAGAGCCTGGTGCAAACTTACTCCTTTTTTTCTTCTGGGAGAAAAATCGCTACCAGCGTTGGGTACCACCCGACTGAGCGCAGGACTTGCGTCTGGAACTCACGAAACCCAGCACCTGCTTCTGCCTAGAACGGCACCTCGTCGTCCGCTGCCTCCTGAAGGGCATTGTTCGCAGTCGCAGATCCGGCTGCAGGGCCTGATTCCGCATCATTTTGGCCGGCACCGCCTTTGCGCAACACCTCAAAACCTAGGGCTTCGGCGTTGAGGAAGAATTTGACCTCGCTCTGGGCGTCCCGTTGCCATTTGCGGCCACTGAGGCGGTAGGTGATTTCTACATCATCTCCTGCCTGCAGGTCATCGGCGCTGTCACAGCTGTCTTGGATGAATTCCACGGGCACGTAATTCGTGAACCGGTCATGATCCTGTTCTAGTACCACCAGTCGCTTGCGGAAGCCTTTCTGGCCGTAGGTCTTCGTTTCTTCCACCAGGTGGACGATGCCACGTACTTTTGCGTCACTCATGATTCTCAGTGTCCTGGGAGGCAAGCTTTATTCCAATCTGAGCCAGTTGGCTGGTCCCCCCATCGTAGCGGATCAGCACGCGGAAATAAATATCTCAAACTGAAAACGGAGGCCTCCATGAAGCCGGTAAAGCCCGAAAAAACAGCCCCCCCCCTTTTCGCACCGCGGCAGCTCACAACGAAACCTGGTTGAGACGCGGATGGAATGGGCTTTTCCGGCCCAAACCGGCCAGCACAAGGGTACCTGTTTTCACTTTGAGTAAATATGCCCGTTTGTAGCCCAGTCCTGCGTGTCGCACACTGGTTCATTTGGGCCAAAGTCGATAGACTGTGTGACTCCTGGTCGCGCTGCCAAAACAACAGCCTACCGTTTGCCTGTGTTGTTGTGCCTAGGGTGGCATCGGTTGGCGAAGCCTACCGATGTGACGTAGTCACAAGAGGTTTTTGCAGGAAACTCCTAAGATAACCTCTGGCGGCTGCGCCGCCCAGGTAGGCTTCGCCAACCTGGGGTACCCGTACCCGCGCCGTAGCCAGACGCTCTCTCACTCCCCGCAGTTCACCGTGGGACCGCATGCCAAATGCCTGATAGTTTAGAAATTACGCCGATTGCTGCGGGGCAGGTCGTGACCGCGCGGCCTCCCGGCTCCAAGAGCATTACCAATCGTGCGCTGGCCTGCGCAGCGCTGGCCCAGGGAACGTCCACGCTGCGCGGGGCCTTGGCCAGTGAAGATACGGAGGTGATGGTCCAGGGACTGCGGCAGTTGGGGATCCCCGTTGCTGTGCATGACGCAGGTGAAACGTTGGTTGTCACCGGTTGTGGGGGGTGTCCGCCGGCCAGCGAGGCCGAAGTGTGGGTGGCCAATAGCGGTACCACCATGCGTTTCTTGACGGCTCTGGCTACCTTGGGCAGAGGGCAGTATCGGCTCGACGGCATTGAGCGTATGCGTCAGCGCCCCCTAGGAGACCTGGCGGCCGCTCTGCATCAGCTGGGGGCGAATGTGCGGTGTCTTGGTGCGGGAGATTGTCCGCCCGTGGAGATTCGAGCTCAAGGGTTGGCTGGTGGCCAGGCGGACATCGGTGGGCAGATTTCCAGCCAATTCCTCAGCGGCCTGCTGATGGCGGCCCCCTGCGCAGAGCGAGAAGTTGCTGTCGAGGTGCAGGGCCCATTGGTTTCCCTGCCTTACGTCGAGATGACTTTAGCGGTGATGGCGGCGTTTGGGGTGCGGTCGGTGGCCCGGCCCGATTGCCAGGTGATCCAGGTGCCCACGGAGCGAGGCTACACGGCTTGCGACTACCCGATTGAACCCGATGCCTCCGCGGCCAGCTATTTTTGGGCCTCCGCGGCTGTGACGCAAGGGACGGTCCAGGTCGCTGGGCTCAGTCGCGAAAGTCTGCAAGGGGATGTGGCCTTTGTGGATTGTCTCGCAAAGATGGGCTGCGCGGTGAGGAACTCGGCGGCAGGGATCACCGTCAGCGGGGCCCCTCTGCACGGCATTGACGTGGATATGAATGCTATTAGTGACACGGTGCAAACGCTCGCCGTGGTAGCCCTGTTTGCGGAAGGTCCCACGCGGATTAGAAACGTAGCGCACATTCGCCACAAAGAAACCGACCGGCTAGCAGCGCTGGCTACCGAATTGCGTAAATTGGGGGCCGAGGTGCAGGAAACGGCGGCCGATTTAGAAATCCACCCCGGCCAGTTTTCGCCCGCTACGATCGAAACCTACAACGATCACCGCATGGCGATGAGCTTTGCCGTGGCCGGCCTAGCGCGGCCAGGCGTCGTGATTCGCGACCCAGACTGCACGGCCAAAACCTACCCCAAATTCTTTGCTGATTTGGCGATGGCTTTCGCCCCACAGCACGAAAGCGGCCCATAGCACGAAAGCTCTGCGAAAAGAAATCGGACTCGTACTCAGGTCGAGCCCTTACTCAGGCAGATTTAGCTAGGATTTGCTTCCCGCCGCTGTGTCGATTAGCGTCTTGGCGCGGGCCAGTAAGGCCAGGCTAGAATTCGAGGGGAGACATTCACCGGAGCTGGCATCGAAGGCCTCAAACCTGGCTCCGCAGTGGCGGCAAGCGATCTTCTTGCCAAGGTACTCCACACGAACCTCCAGGCGTCTACCACAGGTAGGGCACTCTTGTACGAAATACGTCGTACCGGGCATGTTTACCTCCTGTAAGGTTTTTCCTCATCCACCGTGGGGCTTTTCCTAAGCAACCTTTAGCTTATCGCAGCGGCGCCTAAAATTCAAACCCCGCCGCTTGACTTGCGGTCAACTGATGGCACGGATTTTACGTAAGTTATTTTTATGTTTGGACTTATGTCTATTGGTGGGCCTCGGGGGCAACAGGGATGCGAGATCTCGAAATGTTGCCTGATGGCTCCCGCGAGTCGCCCAGAACGCCACCACAGTAGTGGCCTCCCGGCCTGCTAAGCGACTGCCCGTGCACCTCCGGGTTGATCGTGCCTAGAGCCAGCGATCGCCCCAGCGACTGTCGCACCTTCACATCAAATATCTCACATCTCACATCTCACATCTCCCCCGCCGTCGTCAGGGCGGACAGTTCTATCGCCCTCTGAGAGATTGTCGGGTAAAATAACATGTGTCTCGCGTGTAATTAGCTGATACCGCTGTCCAGCGGAGACGGGTGATATCCTGCCAGCGGCAGCTCGCATTGGCTGGCGGTCTGGCTGCCCCGAGGGCCCTGCTAATGGCCAATAAGATCTTCGTGACCACCGTCACCTTGCTCTGGTTATCCAGCATGGCCTGGCTGGTTTCGGTGAGGATTTTGCCTTCCTTGGGCACGGGCGAACCTCCCGTGTCGCAGGACTACCAAACCGGCAAGTGCGTGGCCTGGCAGGTCCGCTGGTACAATCCTCAGACCGCCGCGCAGGAACCGATCGGCCAAGCCGCGAGCGTGCGTTTGGCGGCAGCAGCCGGCGGGACGGACTTGTACAAGCGCCTCACGTTGGTCGACTTGCCGCTGCTGGACTTGGCACCCAGCTGGCTGCGATTAACGCCTACTGAAATCGACAACTTGTCCTTGGATGCCACGACGCGGCTAGAATTTGACGCCCAGGGGCAGTTTTCTGGCCTCCAGAGTTGGATTTCCTTGGGCGATTTGCCCTCGGCCTTGGAATTGTCCGGGTGTCTGCAGGATTCCTATTTGGAACTTGAAGTGCGCGCTGGTGGCCTGACGTATCGCGCTCCTGTCTACCTCCCCAATAGCCAGGCCTTTCGCGAAATGCTATTTCCCGCCTTCAAGCTGCCTGGCCTACGCGTCGGCCAAACTTGGCGGGAAGAAGTTTATAGCCCTTTCAGGAGACCGGATGAACCGGTAGAACTTGTGGAAGCGGAGGTCGTTGGTATCGAGCAGCTGTCCATTGCAGCCGCACGGGTCCGTACGCTCCGAGTGGAGTATCGGAGCGTGAATGGCTCCGGGCTTTCGAAACAGGCCCGCTTGCTGGCCGTGTCGTGGGTCGAACCCGCCGCGGGCGTGGTGCTGAAACGCGAGGTGATGCTGGGCACCACCAAATTGATTTTTGAGAGGGTCTCGAGCGATGAGGCGGCCGCGATCGGCGAGACATTGTTTGCAGAGCTCGTGCAACACGAGCAGGGATTATCTTTGCCGAGCCCATGATTCAATTCCAACACGTGACCCGCAGCTACGGTAATCGTGTTGCCGTTGACCGACTCCATCTCGATGTGGCTCCGGGAGAATTGTTGGCCCTACTCGGTCACAATGGGGCCGGGAAGACCACGTCGATCAAGATGTTGGTCGGCCTCTTGCGCCCCAGTCAGGGCCAGGTGTTGGTGGGCGGCTACGAAGTCTCAAAAAATCCTCGCGAAGCGAGTAAGCTGGTGGGGTATGTTCCCGATCAGCCTTACCTGTACGACAAGCTTTCCGGACGCGAGTTTCTGGAATTTGTGGGGGAGATGTATGGCCTCCATCCGGCCGACGTGCGCGAGGCCGTGGCCCGCGAGGCCAGTCGGTTCCAGTTGACGGAATTTCTGGATCAGCTCACGGAGAGCTATTCGCACGGCATGCGCCAGCGGACGGTGTTTGCGGCCGCCCTGATCCACGAGCCGGAGGTCCTGGTGGTGGACGAACCCATGGTGGGGCTTGATCCGCAGAGCATTCGGTTGGTCAAGGATTTGCTGCAGGAGTATGTCCAGCGCGGCAAGACCGTGCTGATGTCCACCCATACGCTGTCGGTGGCCGAGGAGATTGCCAATCGCGTGGCGGTCATGAAAGCCGGAGAACTGCAATTTCAGGGCACGCTGGAGGAACTTTATGACCTGGTGCCGCAGGCCGACCGCACTCTGGAAGCGCTGTATCTCAGTCTGATGGAGGACAAGTCGTCGGCCTAATGCCCCCTACCTCCCTCGTATCCAACTCCGCTCCTGCCCCCTACCCTAGCAATCGTTTACCCACCCACGAACGTGAAGGGCAAATCTTTTGGAAATTGCGCTGGCGCGAGATACGCGCTCAGACCGAACGGTTGCGAACCCGCGCCCGCTTGCGGACGGGACTGGTGCTGATCTTGAGCATCGTGTTTTGGGTCGGCCTGTACGCGCTTTTTTACGCCGGTTTTGATCTGATCGTCGCACGTGTGGGGCAGCCCGGTGCGCCCTACCATGCCGAAACCGTGCGCTTCGTGTTTACCATTTTTTTTGGCGCACTCCAGGTGATGTTGGTCTTCTCGGCGGGGATTATCTTGTATGGAAGCCTGTACGCTTCGCCGGAAACCGATTTTTTACTGACGTTGCCCGTTCGCGATTCTCGCATTGTGTACTACCGCTTTCAGGAAGCGCTCTTTTTCAGTAGCTGGGGGTTTTTTCTCCTGGCCAGTCCGATGATGGTGGCCTATGGCTGGGTCGTGCAGGCACCCTGGTACTATTTCTGCTACCTGCCGCTGATGATCGTTGCCTTTGCTTATATTCCCTGTGCGCTGGGGGCTATTTTTTGTCTGCTGCTGATCAACCGCTTGCCTTACATGAGCCGTCTTTTGGTCGGGGGCGTGGCCCTGGTGGTGATGGTGATTGCCTACTTTTCCATCTGGGAAACGCTCAATGTTTCGGACGCTGATTTGCTGGGGCCGGCCTGGTTCCAAGAAACGTTCCGGCGTTTTCGATTTACGCGCGGTGAATGGCTGCCGAGCACATGGTTGAGCAATGGTCTCCTGGAGGCCGCGCGGCCCATCGCTTTGGACCCGGAGGACTTGCCTTGGCTGGAGGGCGGGAAGTACCTCCTGGTCCTCTTGTGCAACGCACTTTTTTTACACGTGGTGGTCGCCTGGCTGGGGGAACGTATTTTTCGCGAGAGTTATTTTGGTTTGTACACCCGCCCTGCGCGGGAAAGCAAGTCGTACATGGTCTGGTTCGATCGCTGGGCCCAAATGCTGCTGTGCTTTTTCCCCCGCGAAATCAGGTTGCTGATCGTGAAGGACTTGCGTTTGTTTCGCCGTGACCCCATGCAATGGTCTCAGTTCTTGATTTTCTTCGGTCTGTTAATCCTCTACTTTTTGAATATCGATCGTTTTCGCCAGCATCGCTCCGACATCGATGTGCAGGCCTGGGTCAATATCGTTAGTTTTTTAAATTTGGCGGTGGTGGGGCTCATCGTGTCGACCTTTACCACGCGCTTTATCTATCCGCTGATTAGTCTGGAGGGGCGGCGTTTTTGGATTTTAGGTCGCTTGCCGGTCAACCGGGACACCATTCTGTGGAGCAAGTTTTTGTTTGCCGCAGGGGGGGCTTGGATCCCGTCTGCCGCCCTGGTCCTGATCAGTGACCTGATGCTGAACGTAACCATGATGGTGGTCTGTATGCATCAATTGATTTGCTTGCTGCTCTGCCTGGGCCTGGCCGGAATGGCCGTGGGACTGGGGGCTCTCTTGCCTGACTTTCGTGAACGGTCACCGGCCAAGATTGCGGCCGGTTTTGGCGGGACGCTCAATTTAGTACTCAGTGCCCTCTATATTTTAATCGTCGTCCTGGGCAATGCCCTGCCCTGCCATCTGTATCTGCTGGCAACGAGCCCCCTGCTACGCTATCGCCTCGATCCCGAGGCCTTGGAATTCTGGCTGGTGGTGACGCTGGCTGGATCCGCCGTGCTGACAGGACTGGTGGCCATGATTCCGCTGTCCAAGGGGTTGCGGGCCTTCCGACAGTTGGAAGTTTGAGAAGGGGCTAGATTTGGATTTCTGACCTGGAACCGTATTGATTGGCGGCTTGGCTGCCTTGCGTGCTCTTATGAACCAGCCTGATCATCCTGCGGTCGCATCGCCTGCTGCATACAACAAGCTGCGGATTGGTGCGGTCAGTTATCTGAATACGAAACCGTTGGTAGCTGGCTTGCCCGCTTTGTTGCCTGAGGCCGATTTGGTTTTTGATTATCCCAGTCGGCTGGCTGATGCCTTGGCTACCGCTGCGCTGGATATCGCTTTGGTGCCTTCGATCGCCCGGGCCTACCACGCAGACTGGCAGATTGTGTCCGACGCCTGTATCGGTTGCCGAGGGCCCGTACTCAGTGTCAAGCTGATGTTTCGAGTCCCCCCTGACCGCGTCCGTCGCCTGGCCCTGGATGAGGCCTCCCAGACCAGCGCCGTGCTCGCGCGGATTCTGCTGGCCGAATTGGTGGGAGTGCGGCCGCGGTTGGAAACCCTGGCCTGGGGGAGTCCTCCCGAGGAGAACCGGGCCGATGCGGTGTTGGTGATTGGTGACCGAGCAATTCGTGATGGGGGCAGCGAGTTTGTGGAGGTCTGGGATTTGGGGGAGCGGTGGTATCGCTGGACGGGGCGACCGTTTGTGTTTGCCCTGTGGATGGCGCGTGCGGGCGTGGCCACGGAGGCGGTGGCCGTGGCCCTGGCCCAAGCCCGCGACCAAGGCTGCCGCCGGCTGGTCCAGATTGCCCAGGAAGAGGCCGTCGGGATGCAACTCCCGCAGCCACTTGTCGAAAAGTATCTTTGCCATAATCTATATTACAGGCTCGGCCCGGACCAAATCGAAGGCCTCCAGCTGTATTACCAACAAGCGGCCCGGCACGGCCTCATTCCCCAACCTCCCCTGGTGACTGGCCCGGATGGTCCACCGCCACGCGGCACAGCCGCCACCCATTAGCCCCCCGTATTGCTCAGGTATCCTACATGCATGACCTCTTAGCCAAGGCGGTGGCAGGTGAACGTCTCACTGCCGACGAGGGATTGACCCTGCTGAAATCCCCGCACCTGGCGGCACTTGGCCGTGCGGCCGATGAAGTGACCCGCCGCCTGCACCCGGAGAACTACCGCACCTACAACATCGATCGGAATATCAACTACACCAATATTTGTACCGCCGTCTGCGATTTCTGCGCCTTCTATCGCACGCCGAAATCAGCGGCGGGCTATGTGCTGGACCGAGACGTATTGTTGCAAAAAATTGAAGAAACCGTTGCCAGTGGAGGAGAGCAGATTCTCCTCCAAGGTGGTTTGCACCCGCAGTTTAAGCTGGAGTGGTATGAAACCCTGCTGGAAGAAATTTGCCAGCGATTTCCCCAGGTCAATATTCACGGGTTCAGCCCGCCGGAGATTTATCACTTTACCAAGATGAACAAGCTCTCCATCCGCGAGGTGCTGCAGCGACTGCAAAGCGCCGGACTAGGAAGCCTGCCGGGGGGAGGGGCGGAAATCCTGGTCGATCGGGTGCGCCGCAAGATTACGCGAGGGAAGGTGCTCACGGACGATTGGTTGGAAGTCCATCGTGTGTGGCATCAGTTGGGCGGTCACAGCACGGCCACGATGATGTTTGGGCATGTGGAGACCTTGGCTGAGAGAATCGAGCATCTGGAGCGGTTGCGCCAGTTGCAGGATGAGACCGGTGGTTTTCGGGCCTTCATCTGTTGGACTTTTCAGCCTGAGAACACGGAGATGGCGGATGTTCCCGCGGCGACTGCCGCGGAATACCTGAGGACCAATGCCGTGGCTCGACTGTACCTCGATAATTTTGCCAACCTCCAGTCCAGCTGGGTTACGCAGGGGCTCAAGATTGGCCAGTTGGCGCTCCTGTATGGTGCCAACGATATGGGCAGCCTGATGCTGGAGGAGAACGTGGTGTCGGAAGCCGGCACCGTGCACCAGTTGTCGCTCCAGCAAATCCGTGCTGCCATTGCCGATTTGGGCTATCAGCCCCGACAGCGGAACGTGCACTATCAGCTGCTGGAGGACCGTGCTGATCTACCTCTTCCGCACAGTCGCCAGAACCCGCCCCTGTTGCCGATCGTAACCTAACTCGGGACGGAATCTTCGTTTGCAGTGGGGCGCGCCGTGATTATGCTGCAAACAAGCACTGAACCCTGAATCCTGAACACTGAACGATGATTGACAACCCTCTCATTGAAACGCGTGCCCTGACCAAAGAATACGCGGATTTGCGCGGTGGCCCTGTGACGGCATTGGATGGTTTAAGTTTTACGGTCCATGCCGGTGAGGTTTTTGGCCTCCTGGGACCCAATGGCGCCGGCAAAACGACCGCCCTGCGAATTTTAAGTACCGTGCTGCAGCCCACCGCGGGCACGGCTCGGGTGGCCGGTTTTGATTGCCTGACCCAGCCCGCGCGGGTGCGTCATCAGATTGGTTTTATGTCGGCCAATACGGCCGTTTACGATCGCATGACGGCTTGGGAGATGGTGGCCTATTTTGGTCGGCTCTACGGCATGGAGGAAGAGCCGCTGCGCGCGCGGATGGAGTTGTTATTTGACAGGCTCCAGATGCAAAACATCCGCGATACGCTGGGTGCCAAAATGTCGACGGGCATGAAGCAAAAGGTTTCCATTGCCCGGGCGATTGTGCATGACCCGCCCGTCTTGATCTTTGACGAGGCCACCAGCGGTCTGGATGTGTTGGTAGCGCGGGCCTTGTTGGATACGGTGGCCGAGCTCCGTGATCAGGGCAAGTGCGTGGTATTTTCGACGCACATCATGCCCGAGGCGGAACGGCTCTGCGATCGGTTGGCCATCATGCATGAGGGCAAAATTTTAGCCGCCGGAACCTTGGATGCGCTGTACCAGCAGTACGGACCAGGAAACTTGGAAGACATTTTTTTCACCCTCATCCGTCAGGGCGGCAGGGCCTACCCCCGGCCGCACCTGGGCGCCGCCAGCCACAGCGAGGGCGGCACGGGCCCCCGGCCAACGCCCTTGGTCGCTAGCAAGTTAGAGAGCACATCATAAATCTAACATCTAACATCTAACATCCAGCCCCCAGCCCCTA
>CAMYJY010000051.1:0-2475 GCA_947258835.1 uncultured Pirellulales bacterium | reverse complement strand
CCCCTAATCCCCTAGCCCCTAGCCCTATTCCAGACACTATGCAATGGAAAAACGTCCAACTGATTTACCTCCGCGAAATGCGGGATCAGCTTCGTGACCGGCGGACGTTGTGTCTGATTGCCGTTTTGCCCTTGTTGTTGTATCCGCTGTTGGGGATGAGCTTTTTTCAGCTTTCTCAATTTTTGCGGACCACCGCGGCCGAAGTTTGCGTCGTGGGGGCAGCGGAAATTGCCGCGGAGGATTGGCTGCCGCCGCTGTGGCAAGGCGCGGCTTTTGACGCGGCACTTTTTCCGCGGAATGCACCGAGACAGGCCAGCTTGCAGGTGGTGCAGGTGGCGGAGCTGGCCGAAAAATCGCCCGACACGGCCTCGAAAACGAGTGAGCCGCTAGCGCTCGCTGCCTTGGCGGCCGGTGACGTGCAGGTGGTGGTCTGTTTTCCTCCCGGTTTTGGTAGCCGACTCCGCCTGGCCCGGGAGGCCTTGATGGAGCGGAGTGCGGCCGCAGCGCCAGCAAACATTCCGGAACCGCAAATTTATTTTAACTCGACCAACGAAAAGTCACGTCTGGCCCAATTGCGTGTGGAGCGCGTTTTGCAAAATTGGCGTCAGCGGGTCATGCGCACCAATTTGCAAGATAGTCAGGTACCTCTGGAGGCTGCCCGGCCCTTTGGAATACAGCCCCAAGACGTCGCGGCAGCGCCCCAGCGTCAGGCGGCGATGTGGTCGAAGGTGTTGCCATTTTTTATGTTTATTTGGGCGCTGACGGGCGCCTTTTATCCGGCGGTCGACCTTTGCGCCGGGGAAAAAGAGCGGGGCACGCTGGAAACATTGCTCACCAGCCCTGCCCAGCGACGGGAAATTGTGTGGGGCAAGCTGTTCACCGTGATGACCTTCAGCATGGTGACGGCCGTGCTGAACCTGGCGAGCTTGGGCGTGACCGGAACCTTTGTGTTGGCCCAGTTTCAAAGCATCGAATCGCTGTCCGCCGGTACGGGGCTGCTGGCGCTGCCGCCGGCCAGCGCGGTGGTGTGGCTGCTCGTGGCCCTGCTTCCCGTGGCGGCCCTATTTGGCGCGCTGTGCCTGGCCTGCGCCGCCTTTGCCCGCAGTACCAAAGAAGGGCAGTATTATTTGATGCCCTTGTTGTTGGTGATTTTGCCCTTGATGATGCTGCCGATGTCGCCCGGAGTGGAATTCAACCTGGGCCATTGCCTGATCCCGATCACGGGGCTGGTGTTGCTGCTGCGGGCCGTGATCGAGGGGCAATACTGGCAGGCCTTGCCGTTTGTGGTGCCCGTGGTGGGGGTGACCCTGGGGTGTTGTCTGTTGGCAATTCGCTGGGCGGAAGAACAATTCCAGCGTGAGTCGGTGCTGTTCGGAGAGAGCGAACGGCTGGATGTGGGGCGTTGGCTCGTGCAGCTCGTGCGGAATCGCACTGCCACGCCCAGCTTCGCCCAGGCAATATTTTGCGTGGGTGCAATCCTGGTCGTGCAGTTTTTTGTCAATCTCGCCCTGTCCGCCGGGGCGGCCACCCGCGAGTTGGAGGCCTCCTTTTTTACGCAGACGGTGTTGGTGAGCCAAGTTCTCTGCATCGCTTTGCCCGCGCTGGTCATGACCTGGCTGTTCACTTCCGCGCGGAAAAAAACACTGCTGCTGGATCGCTTGCCGGCCGCCGGATGGGTGTTGATGACGGCGCTGCTGGCGATGCTGGTACGACCCCTGGGGATGGAATTCGCGGAAATCATATTACGGATTTATCCGGCTTCGACAGAAATCACCTCCCGCATCGGTGCCTTCGAGGAAGCCTTGGCTTTGATCTCCAACCCCTGGCTGCTGATGTTGCTCTTGGCGGCGCTGCCGGCGGTCTGTGAGGAAATCGCCTTTCGTGGTTTTATCCTGTCGGGCCTCCGCCGCGTGGGACATAAGTGGTGGGCGATTGGCCTCTCGGCCGTGGCCTTTGGGGTGGTGCACCCCATCCTGCAGCAGCAACTGGCCGCTGCGGCGGTTGGTTTGGTGTTGGGGTATCTGGCCGTGCAGACCGGCAGCCTGCTGCTGTGTATCTTGTTTCATGCCCTCTACAACGGTTTGGGGCTGCTCATGAGCCAGCAGATCACAGCGGACCGTGTGTTTCAAACGCCGTGGTGTTGGATTTTAAGTGACGGCGATACGTCGATGTTCCAGCCCTGGGTGCTGGCCGTGTGCCTGATCGGCACGGTAGGCATTTTGGGGTGGCTCCGCGGTTTGCCTTACCAACACACGCGGGAAGAGCAACTGCAAGAGGCGCGGGAGCAGCAATTTGCGGGGGCGTGATTCTGGTAAATCTTGGCGAGCCCGCTGGGTCGTGCCGCTGGATCGGCCGGCGATTGCTGATGGAGTGGTCACGGCGGCCAACGGGCAGATCGTGGAGGTCGCCCGCTATCGGCAGCGGGCGGGGGTCGTGGAAGATTTGGGCGAGGTCGTGCTGCTGCCCGGGCTGATC
>CAMYJY010000050.1 GCA_947258835.1 uncultured Pirellulales bacterium | reverse complement strand
AAGCGTGGCTACCGGGCTGCCGATTACCGCGAGAAGGTGGATCGCCTGCGCCGGGCCCGGCCCGATATCTCGCTGTCCTCGGATTTCATCGTCGGGTTTCCGGGCGAGACCGACGCGGACTTCGAGGCGACGATGGAGCTCATCGACGTGGTCGGCTTCGACCAGTCGTTCAGCTTCGTCTACAGCGCTCGCCCGGGCACGCCGGCGGCCGGGTTCGCCGACCATCTGCCCGTTGCATGCAAGAAGGCCCGGCTCGCGCGCCTGCAGGCACGCATCGACGAGCTTGCCGCGAAGGCGAGCGCCGCGATGGTCGGCTCGGTGCAGCGCGTGCTGGTCGAGAAGCCGTCGAAGAAGGATCCGGCGCAGATGAGCGGGCGCACCGACAACAACCGGGTGGTGAACTTCGCGGCCCCGGCGTCGCTCATCGGGACGTTCGTCCGCGTGCGCGTGACCGAGGCACTGCCCAACAGCCTGCGCGGCATCCGCGTGGACGATGAGCCGCGGGCGGTGGCCTGAGCGGCTTGGGTATCCGGCAACCAACCGGCCACCGGTAAGTGGAGCAGCTGCACGAGCTGGGCGAGAGGCATGATCGTACTGGGCTCCAGCACCAAGGGCTGATTTTGGTGGACCATCAGACCACCTGGCGCACAGGCACCTGCCAGCTGAATCCCGTTACGACTCAGCTGAAAACGAAAAGCCAGCTCGTCAAAAGGGAAAAAATCACCCCCGCTACGGGCGGCGTGTGCGTGCAGGGCAGGGGTCAGCGTGCAACCCATTATTTTCTCTGCCGCCACGAGCAACGCGGGACTGGCCCGCCCCGACGCGGCCTGCAAACTGCCCTCCACCCGCTGGAGCTGCTGATCTTGCCACACCACCTGCCGCAATTCCAAATGGGCCACGCCCTGAAGCTGGCGGTCGGTCTCGTCACCCAACCAGCGGGCCAGATCCACCCCTACGAGGCGACCTTGCAAGGTGCCTTGCTGATAGCTGGGATGCCAGGCCAGCTCCGCCTGGCCTTGAAACTTAGCAGCACCCATCCGCTGCCATCCGCCCGGTACCAGTTGGGCCAACAGCCAGGCCGGTACGCCCGTCTCACGGACATCCAGCGTCGCTTGCAACCAAGCCGCGGCGTCCGCCGACTGGCTGGCCAGACGCATCCGCACCGGCGGTCCGGCAGCGGTAGGCTGGGCCTGCAGCCGCACGTGGAATCCACTGGGGCCCGCATGGGCCGTGGAAAACTGAAATTTTGACCAGGCTGTGTCGGCCGCTGCTGCCGTGACAAACTTGAGCCTGTCCGCCCGCAGCGCGAGCGAGGTCCGCGCGGAGGTCGCCATCCAAGTGCCCAGGGCACGGGCTAGCTGGGGTAATTGCTCAACTTCCACCTCCAATACTTCCGCCGCCAAGCATAGCCGCCTGTCTTCCCAGTGACCCGTCACGGTTGCCAGCCGCGCCAGCGGACGCCCGCTGTGCAAATCGGCCAGGCAGACGTCGTCCAGACGTGTGACCCCAGGCCGCGGACGCGCCAGGCCTCCCACGGTGACCCGCACGTGCAACTCATGGCTCAGCGTCTGCTGCCAATCCGCCAACCGCCAAGGTCGGTACACGTAACCAATCCACCCGCACGTCAGCAGCGCGGGCAACACCCCACAGATAAGAAACAGCACGCGACAAACGCGGCGCTGGGTTGTTTCGTGAAAGAGGAGCATGGGGAGTTGCGAGTTACGAGGCGCGAGTTACGAGTTGATGGGGAGTTGAGGAGTTGCGAGTTACGAGGCGCGAGTTACGGGTTGATGGAGAGTTGAGGAGTTGCGAGTTACGAGGCGCGAGTTACGGGTTGATGGGGAGTTGAGGAGTTGCGAGTTACGAGGCACGAGTTACGGGTTGATGGAGAGTTGAGGAGTTGCGAGTTACGAGGCACGAGTTACGGGTTGATGGAGAGTGACACGTTGATGAATGGAATAGGTGAAATCGCTCTGCTTCAACTCGCACCTCATAACTCGCAACTCGCAACTCGCAACTCGCGTCTCGCAACTCGCGTCTCGCAACTCATCTCTCTCTCGCCATCTCCAAAAACAACTGATAGCGTGCTTGCATTTCTGCTAGGCTGTCACCGCCAAATTTGTCGATCATCGCGCGGGCAATTTCGAAAGCCACCACGTTCTCCACAATCACACTAGCCGCCGAGATGGCGCACACGTCGCTACGCTCGTAGCTAGCCTCCTCGGGTTGTTTGGTGTCGAGATTGATGGAAGCCAGCGGCTTGGCCAACGTGCTGATGGGCTTTTTGGCCGCGCGAATCACAATCGGCTGTCCGTTGGTCATGCCCGCTTCCAGACCGCCGGCGTTGTTGGTAGGCCGCTGGTAACCTAGCGTGGCCGTGCCCGCGGCGCTGGGATCGTAGTGGATGGGGTCGTGCACCTGGGAACCAGGACGACGAGCGGCCTCGAAGCCCAGCCCAATTTCGACGCCTTTGATCGCCTGCACGGCCATCACCGCCTGGGCCAGCCGCCCGTCCAGTTTTTGATCCCATTGAGCATGGGTCCCCAAGCCGAAGGGACAACCGTCCACCCGAACCTCGATCATCCCTCCCAGCGTATCCCCGCTTTTTCCGGTGGCATCGATCAACTGCTGGATGGCCGGATCGCGGTCCAGATTCAGGCTGTAAAGTTCGCTTTGATCGCGAATCCCGCGGAGCTCCGCCAAGGTAGCGTCGACCGGTTCAATCCGCTCCGGCCCTACTTCCAACACGTAGCCAAACACGCTGATGTCGAAAGAGGCCAAGAGCTGCTTGGCCAAGGCACCGGCTGCTACCCGCACCGCCGTTTCACGGGCCGAAGACCGTTCCAAAACCCCCCGTACGCTGCCGAGATATTTGATGGCCCCGGTCAGGTCCCCATGCCCAGGCCGTGGCCGCGGCAAGTCGTCCAGCCGTTCCAGCTTATAATCCCGATTGACCACCTCCAGCGCGATCGGACTGCCCAGCGTCACACCCTGCCAGATCCCCGTGCGAATATCGACCTTGTCGGTCTCAATCCGCTGCCGGCCGCCACGGCCATAACCGCCCTGACGCCGCCGCAACTCGGCATCGATGGCGTCGGTAGCGATCGCCACCCCCGCCGGAAAACCATCCACCAACGCCAACAAGGTTTTGCCGTGGGATTCGCCAGCGGTCCAATATCGGAGCATAGAAGTTCACACCAACCACAAAGAAAATGAGCGGACTGGGAAACGGGCACCCGCACTGCCGCCCCCCCCCCGTCCAAAACTTAATGCACATCCCCAAACCGCCCCCAGCGTCTCCTGCTGCCATCTTTTTCGGTCGCTAGACACCTCCAGCGTAATTTTGGAATTGCTCCTATAGCATAGGCGAAATGGGAGTGGCGGAATACCGGGATCGACCTTTCCCCGTGTTCCCCCGCCATCCCCTGTGGTCCACGTCATTCTTGCGGGAATCTAGGTTGTCCGCGTCATCGTCATTCCCGCGCAGGCGGGAATCCAGGTTGTCTGCGCCATCGTCATTCCCGCGCAGGCGGGAATCCAGTAGCAGTCGGAGGTCGTCTGGATTCCCGCCTGCGCGGGAATGACGTAAGGGAGCGGCGGGAATGACGTAAGGGAGCGGCAGGAATGACATAGGGCAGCGGCGGGAATGACGCAGGGTAGCGGCGGAAATTACGCTAGTACGTGCGAGTCCCGCGACTCTGCTAGCAGGTGGACTCAATCCGAGCTGGAAAACAGGGTGCCGGTCAATTGCTCGTAGGCCTCGACATATTTTCCGCGGGTGCTAGCAACGACGTCTGCGGGCAACTCGGGAGGGGGGCTGTTTCTGTCCCAACCGCAGTGGGTTAGCCAATCGCGGACAAATTGTTTGTCGTAGGAAACCTGACTGCGACCCGGCTGGTACTGATCGGCCGGCCAGAAACGGGAACTGTCCGGAGTCAGCACTTCGTCAATCAGGATCAGCTCGTCATCCAGCTGACCAAACTCAAACTTGGTGTCCGCCAACAAAACTCCCCGCTGCTGAGCATGGGCAGCCCCCTGCCGATAGATGGCCAGGCTCCGCTCGCGAAGCTCCACCGCCAACGTCTCACCTATCAGGTGGCACATCTGGTCGAACGTGATATTCTCGTCGTGATCGCCCTGCTGGGCCTTGGTGGCGGGCGTGAAGATAGGTTCCGGCAGCTGGTCACTTTCTTGGAGTCCGGCCGGCAGGCGAATACCGCAAACCTGCCCCTGCTCCTGATACTCCTGCCAAGCAGAACCCGCCACATAACCACGGACCACACATTCGATAGGCACCACGGACGTTTTACGCACCAAGATAGCACGCCCGTCCAGGTCGGACAGATCCAACGAGAGATCAAACTCCGCCACCTGAGTGGACAGCAAGTGATTCGGTCCCGGCAGTAAATCAAACCAAAAATTGCTCAGCTGGGTCAACACACGGCCCTTGTCCGGAATGCCGGTCGGCAACACCCAGTCATAGGCACTGATGCGGTCGCTACTGACAATCAACAATTTCGTGCCAAGGTCGTACACATCGCGGACCTTGCCGCGTTGGAGCGGCAGATTGGGCAACTCGGTGGTGAGCAGGGGGGTGCGCGGCATGTTTCTGGACCAGGACGGGATGCTAAAAAGCAGTCTGATAGCAAGGCCTCAGTATACCGTGGGCGCTGCCAGCTGCCCACACTTCCCCATACAGCTTCCCGCCAATTGCTGGTAGAATGGACTTTTCGGACCATCATCATTGGGAATAGCCGTATGGGTCAGATGCGATTTCGTCTCCACGACCGCAATCGCCTGGCTCAAGGTGACTTGGAACGCATTTATGTCGCGGGCAGAGAGGAGGTCCCCTGGTCGACCCGGGCCTTCTGGGAAGCGGACCAACTGGTGGTGGAGCGGTCGACAAGTGACTCGGGCTGCGTGTACGTCCCCTGGAAAATCGCTGGCCACGGCACACACGTCTTGGGCACCACGTCGCTGATGGAACGCGCCAGGCCGTACCAGCTGGAAGTCGAGCTAGCCCGCGGTTTGATCTATCGGATCCGCAATCGACTCTTTGCCTGGGAATGGTTGGGTTTGCAAACACCGGGCGAGCTGCAGGAGCAACTGCAAGCCGCCACCCGCGAATTTGCCTTGGCGGCAACCTCCCAGCAAGATCCTCCCGAGGCGGCCGTGGCCGCCACGCGGGCCCTGGCCATGGGATTGGCCACGGCCCAGGCCCTAGTTGCCAAATACACCGAACAAGCCCTGGCGGGCCGTCAACGGCAGCTCCCCATTGCCGCGCTGCTCGGCGCAAAAATCACTCCCCGGACACCCACGCAAAAAATTCGCCGCCAACTTGTAGAGGCTTGCAACATTATCGAGCTGCCCATCGCCTGGCGGGCCCTCGAAGCACGAGAGAAAAAGCGGGATTGGAAACAGACCGATCAGCAACTCGCCTGGTGTCAGCAGGCTGGGATGAAAGTCGCCGCCGGCCCGCTGCTCCAACTGGACGATCTGGGCATACCGGATTGGCTGGTGCTCTGGGAAGGCGATTTCAAAAACCTGCAGCGGTTGATGATCGAACACGTGACAGCCGTTGTGTCGCGTTACGCGGGGCGGGTGCACCTGTGGCACGTGGCCTCCCGGGTGAATACGGGAAGGCTCCTGCTGCTGTCTGAGGAACAGCGTTTGCAGTTGGTGGCCCAGGCTCTGGAAGCGGTCAAAAAAATTGATCCCCGCACCCCCACGGCTGTCTCCTTCGATCAACCCTGGGCCGAATATCTGGCCCACCACGACGCAGACCTAGCCCCCCTGCACTACGCCGATGCCCTGGTACGTGCCGATCTAGGAGTGTCCGGGTTCGGCTTGGAAATCAACGCCGGCTTCCATCCCGGCGGCACGAGCCACCGCCCCACTTTTGAACTAGGGCGTTTGCTGGATCAGTGGAGTGTGTGGGGACTCCCTCTGATGTTGCATCTCTCCACCACCAGTCAGCTGAGCGATGCGGACCTGCCAAAAGTGCCGCCCCCCAGCGTCGGCGGCAACAGCGTGGATCCCCAGCGAAAATGGGCCGAGGAGGTTTTGCCCCTGCTGTTGGCGCGAAGCTCCGTGCAGGTGATCTTTTGGAACCAACTCACCGACCAAGGAACCCCCGAATTTCCCGCTGCCGGCCTGTTCGACGCCCACGGCGTGGCCAAGCCCACGCTGAAACTCATGCGGGACCTGCAAAAAACGTGCTTGCTGTAGGCGACTATCCTGTGAGCAAGCGAAGCTTGATCACAGGATAGGAAAAACGTTCGCTCTTGGTTCGCTTGCTCGCCGACTACCGAGGCCTGGGGGCTTTGCAGCCGCATACGGCTTGCTGGCGGGATTCGTAATTGGGCAACACCTGATCCAGACGGCAGACGTGCAAGGCCTGAAAACAGGAGTCGGAGAGCCCGCACAAGCGGAGCGCACCATCATGCTGCAGCACACGCTTTTGAAGCATCACCAGTTGGCCAATCAAGCGACTGGGCAAAAAGGGAACGTCGTCCATTTCCAGCACCAGACGATGAATGAAGTGCTGATTCAGTTGCGCCCACAGCCGATCGGCCACTGTGTCCAAATTGTCCAAGTCCGGATGCAGCCGCACAAACAACCAGTCCGGGCCACGATCGACAATTTCCAAGTCTTCCGTCGCGCAGGTGGTGGACATGATAAGAACTCCATGACTAAATGAAGAAAAGTGAACCTGAGACGGAAGCAGCTACCCGACCTAGTTGCCGCCGACCGCCCCTAGCGGCCATTCTAAACCCCTTGCCGAAAAAAAAGCAACACAAGCCTCCAATTTCCCGTCGCGCGGCTCAACGAACCGATAACAACAGCAGGCCAAGTGCTAGCAGACCCGCAAGTTACCGGTGAACGTGGTGGGCGTTGTTGCCGTTGTTTCGTCGTGGTTCAAAACTCTCAGCAAACGCGCTCTAGGCCTCGCCGATCATCCGCGCGATGGTCTCGCGGGCCACCGTCAGTGCCGCGGGCAGCTGGGCCGGATCCTTGCCACCGGCTTGGGCCAAATCGGCACGCCCGCCCCCACCGCCCCCTAAGACTTGGGCCACCGGGCGGACCCAGTTGCCGGCATGAGCCCCGCGGGCCTCCAGGTCGGACGAAACTCCGGCGACTAGGATGACTTTGTCAGCACTGGACGTGCTGGCCAACAACACCGCACTGGAGGATGTCTTCTGGCGGATTTGATCAATCAGTTGCCGCATCAGGTTGGCCTCCGCCGTGGGGGCCTCCGCCACGACGATGGTGGCCGAGCCCACCGTGCAGGCCTCCGCCAGCAAACCGTCGGCCGTGAGCGGACCCGCCGCCGCCCGCTGGGCCAACCGGTCGCGGAGCGCAGCGACTTCGGTGTGAATCGCAGTTAACCGCTCGACGACCGCCAAGGGAGCCACCGACAACAAGTGGGCCGTCTCGGTCAAGATCGACTTGGCGGCGGCGGCGGAAAGCGGTGTGGCAGCGGCGGTGGATGACACGGGCTCCTCCTCCACCGGCAACGTGCCTCCCGAGGCCAGTAGTTTTTTGAGCGCACGTTGTTTTTCCAGCAGCCCCCCGACCTGATCGCAAAGCTCGGTGGGACCGCAACCCAGCAGCGTGGTGGCGGCCGCCAGCGCAGCCTGAATTTCACCAGCAAACTCGGCAGCCCGCGGGCCCGTCACAGCCGTAATCCGGCGGGTACCCGCGGAAACTCCCTCCTCACTCATAATTTCAAAGGCCTCGATCTCTTGGGTATTCTCCACGTGCGTGCCGCCGCAGAGCTCCTTGCTAAAGGCCATTGTCGCACCCATGGAAACCATCCGCACGGGGTCCGGGTACTTTTCGCCAAACAACATCATCGCCCCCTGACCACGGGCCTCGGCCAGTGGCAACAGCTGCCCCGTGACGGGCTCGGCCGCGGCCCGCTGCTGGTCGACCTCGGTGTGAATCGCCGCCAGTTGCTCGCCAGAGATCGGACTTAAATTGGTAAAATCAAACCGCAGCCAGTCCGCATCCACTTTGGAACCTTGCTGCTGGGCGTGCGTACCAACATGTTTTTGAAGGGCGTAGTGCAAGATATGCGTCGCCGAGTGAGCGCGGCGGATGGCGTGACGCCGATCGTGCTGGACCTCGGCGGTCACCGCATCGCCCTCATGCATCACCCCGGATTGCAAATGGCCGCTGTGGATCACGAGCTGGCCATCCTTCTGGGTATCGGTTACCTCAAACACAAAGTCGGGACCTACCAACCGACCGGTATCGCCCACCTGACCACCACTTTCACCATAAAAGGGGGTCCGATCGAGGACCACCCGCACCTGATGCTGGTGGCCTTGCTCCAGCATTTGATCACACAACCGCTCGTGGGGCGCGGTGCCCGCCACAATACCTTTCACGACCGCCGGGGCCGCCAACGTCTCGTAGCCTAAAAATTCCGTCGCGTGCAGCGCGTGCTTGAGCGAGTCCAGAGGCCCCTTGGCCCCCATGACCGTGTGCTGCACCTTGCCTGAAACCTCTCCGTGCTGGGCCATGGCCTGCGCGTAGCCGTCCCAATCAAAGGCCAGATTGTGCTCGGCAGCCAAGGCTTCCAACAATTCAGGCGGAACGCCATAGGTTTGATACAGCTCGGCGGCCACCGTGCCCTCGACCTTGACGCGGTCCTGACCGTGCATCTCCGCGAACACGTTTTCGATACGGCTCAGCCCTGCGTCGATGGTGCCAAAAAAGTTGGCCTCCTCTTTTTCGATCACGCTGGCCACACGCTCGGTGGTCTCGGTAAGTTCCGGGTACGCGGTCTGCATCATGGCGACCACCTGCGGTACCAGCTGGTGCAAAAAGGGTTCGCGCAGGCCCAATTGATGGCCGTCCAGCACCGCCCGACGAAGCAAACGCTTGACGACATACTTTTCCTTGTTGGCCCCCGGATAAACATTCTCGTGCACGGCAAAGGTGCAGGCCCGCACATGGTCCGCAATCCGCCGACAACGGCGGCCGGTCTCACCCTGCAATTCGTACCGCACGCCGCATACCTCGGCGGCCGCCTCCACGATCGGCAGCAGAGTATCGATGTGGTAGTTGGTGGGCACACCTTGCAAAGTCGCCGCAGTCCGTTCCAGTCCCATGCCGGTGTCGATGTTTTTGCTGGGCAACGGACGCAAGTTGTCCGGTGGATCGCCCACACGATTGAATTGGGTAAACACCAAATTCCAAATCTCCACCGGCAGGCCCTGGGCCGGATGGTAGTAGATCTCACTACACGGCCCGCACACACCATCCGGCCCGAGGCTCGGCGCACTGGCAGGCCAGAAATTCTCGGCCTCGTCCATCCACTCGATGCGCTGGCTGGGTAGCTTAATTTCCTCCGCCCAAATCGTGGCCGCCTCCTGGTCGTCCTGATAGACGGTGACACTCAACTGTTCAGCCGCCAAACCAAGCCATTGTTTGCTGGTCAGAAATTCCCAAGCCCAGTGAATGGCCTCGCGTTTAAAATAGTCGCCAAAGGAAAAGTTACCCAACATCTCAAAGAACGTGTGGTGGTAGGCCGTGCGGCCCACGTTGTCGATGTCCCCCGTGCGCAAACACTTTTGACAGGTGGTCGCGCGGGTAAAGTCCAGTTTGACTTTGCCGAGAAAATGATCCTTAAATTGATTCATGCCTGCCGGGGTAAAGAGCACGCTGGGGTCCCACGTGGGCACCAGGACATCACTCGGCTGGCGGCTGTGGCCTTTGGACTCGAAAAAGGCCAGATATTGTTCACGTAGTTCGTCGGTGCGCATGACTGTTGGCGGTTGGAGTTTGTGCTTCGTCCCCTGCACGCACGGTGCGTGCAGGGCGGGCGGGCCTGCGACGGAACGCGGCCACGAGCCTCAAGCCGCCTCCATGGTATCGCTTGCAATTCGCCGCGGCTATAGTACCCGCAATTTCTGAGATAGCGGCCGGAGGCCGCCATCTCAGAAAGGAAAAAGGGAACGCTGGGCGGCTCAATTCATGAGATTGTGGGTCCGCTTGATTATTTAGGCGTTGGGCAGATGAGAACTTACCCATCGACAGCCCAATGGATTGG
>CAMYJY010000049.1 GCA_947258835.1 uncultured Pirellulales bacterium | reverse complement strand
TGTGTGGCAGAGATCGGTATCAGTTGCCTGCGATCGTGGCCAACTCTTGGTTGCTTCTGGTGGCGAGTGCGCGCAGCACCGCGGGATCCATGGTTTCGTCTAAAAAGGCAACATGGGCATCGCACAGCAGTGCCAGGGCACCTCCCACGTGATCGCTCCAAATTTCATTGTTTTGTTGTTGATTGATGCCAGAAAAGAGATCAAAAATATTTTCGCCATTGATCCACTCTCCGCCCCATGCATTTCCCCTTCCTGTGTCTTCCAACACGGCAAGCGTATTGCTTAGCCCATCGGTAATCTCTCGCAGTGTGACCGAGCGGTCATAGAGGAAGACACCGTTGGCTGAGGGAAACGTATGTCCCGCCCCATGGCTTCCTCCGTAGTCCATGGCCGATAGGGCTAAGGGACTGGGAGGGTCCCGCTTGGTAAAATTGCCTTCACGGTCTTCTGCCAGGCGGGCAGTGCTTGGGCAAAGGTAAACCGAAAGTGGAGCGGAGGCTATTTTGGCATTGGTGAGGCTGTCATACCCCAAGGAGAAGTCCAGCTGCTCCCAGAGCACGGTCTGTTCTAAATAAGGCAGCACGCTTGCCGACCAGGCCAGCTGTTTACCGCTGGGGTTGAAGTTTTTGATCCGCTTGTCAATACAGCCGACGGGCAAAGTCTTTTGGGCATCATGGTACTGGTGGAGTGCCAAGCCGATCTGCCGCAGGTTGTGCTGGCATTGGGTCCGCCGGGCAGCCTCCCGCGCGGCCTGGACTGCAGGCAGCAGCAAAGCGACCAATAGGCCGATGATGGCGACAACCACCAGGAGTTCGACCAGCGTAAAGGCCGGTGGACTGGGGCGGGATGGCAGTTTGTGGGACGGCAACGACACGAAGCACTTACTAGGCGAACAGTGCAGACAGCGGGCCAATATCTGGCGCATACGAGATACGCAGAGGAATTACGGCTTTTGATCTGGCACTGCAGATAACGAACACGGCTACCGACCCTCGCGGCGTGCCATCGGTCAACGTGTTGGTAGGTCTTCTGACTCCCAAGTTCGATCAGGCAAGGCCTTCTCACCCGCAGGGCTCGTGAACTGCAGAGCAGCCGGGCACCTGGCGGATAATGGCAAATAAGAAGCCTGATCGATCTCTCTTGGTCACAGCGGCGGGGCCGTCCCGGAGTTGCACCGGAGTTCCCTGTTTGTTGGTCTTACAGCTGCTGCCTTCTGCTCGGCAGCCTCAACCAACCACCAACACACGTACTTCTTGTGTGGAAAGCCCCAATGTAATGCTATCTTCCAGCGCTGTCAAAAGGGTAATTTGGAGCGGAGTCAGGCCCAGCGCCGCTAAAGGAATTACGGAGCGCGGGCATCCGTCAGTAGCCAGACATTGCTCGTAGGCAGATTCGAGCAGCCCCAGTTCGTGCTGAACTTCGATGGCACAGCCGATCATGCACTGGGAGGGCTGGTCAAATTCCATCCTTCGTGTTCCTGTTGCTGGCCAGAGTGCGCGTGCGGATTTGACACACGGACACAAAATCCGCACACGCACTTTTGCCACGGACTTATCGGGGCCTACAATTTTCCGCGAGACAGGCGTGTAACTTGTCAGCTGCACCGCATTCTGGTGGGGGATTAACTTTTCGGTACCAGCTCGCTCTGGCATGCGTTTTGCATTGAAAAAATCATTCTCACCAGATCTTAAAGTCACCGCGGCAGGGATTGCCGACATCGGGGCGCATCATGCCTGCCAGCGACAAACACGAGCATCCTGCCCAGTCCGAGGACGTTGTTGATCAGCGGGTCGAGCTTGTGCGACGCCGCTGGCGTCACGATGCGGGTGCCGCGCAGCCTGCGGTGGGATCGCCCAAGCTGACAGCTGCTCCCAAACTCTGTATTGCCCTCAGCCGCGAAGCGGGGGCCGGGGGCTCAGACGTGGCCCGCCAGATCGGCCAGCGACTCGACTGGCCTGTTTATGATCGGGAGATTCTGGATTTGATTGCCCAGCGGTCTGTGTTACGGACCGAACTGCTGGAATCCTTGGACGAACACGACCGTCCTTGGCTGCTGGAGATCATCACAGCGCTTGGCCACCCGCAGGGGATCAGTAGTGCCGGATACCTGCGTCATCTGCAGGACGTCCTTGCCGCCCTGGCCAGCCGCGGCCGGTGCGTGCTAGTCGGCCGTGGCGGTGCGGGGCTCCTGCCGCCGGAGAGAACGTTGCGGGTCCGTGTGATCGCGCCGCTGGACCAACGCGTCCAGAGAATTGCCCGGCGGCAAAATTTATCCGACCGCGAGGCGGAGCAGCAGACCCGCTCCATCGACAAAGAACGCGCGCACTTCATGGCCCGCCACTTCCACAAAGACCTCAACGATCCCCATGGATTTGACCTCATTCTGAATACGGCCCGTATCCCGCCCCCAGCGTGCGCCGATATCGTGGCTCGTGCTGTCCAGGCCCGCGAGGCCGCTGTGGCACCAGGCAGTCCGCCGGCAAAGACCGCGACGTCCTCCTGACGCGGGCGAGTAGATCAAAGAATATGCAATACATAGATTTTTCTTTCCTGCCGCCATTTCCACGCCGCATCCGTCTAGCTTGAATCACTGCACCATGAAACGTACCGTCTCTTTTGCCGCCGTTTTGCTGTTGGTGTCGGCGTCCGCCATCCATGCCCAAACCAAGGTCAACGGCCGCCAATCCCTGGTCTTGGACGGCCAGGCCGCCACCGTCGTGCTTGATCTGGCCGGGGGTTCCATCTCGGATTTTCACATGCAAGACCAGGGTTTGAATCCACTGCAGTGGGACTCTTGGTGTTTCAGTCCCAACCCTGCTGCGCCGCCGACACCCGACCCCCGCTCCATGGGTCATTTCCTTTGTCTGGACCGTTGGGGACCGGCATCGGCGGCCGAAACAGCCCACGGCATGCAGCCGCACGGGGAGGCCTCGCGGGTCCTGTGGACGGTGACCCAAGCTGCCACCACCCAAGACGGCTCGATCACCGCCGCCATGGCCGCCACGCTGCCGCTGGCCGGTATGTCGGTGAAACGCCACGTGCGTTTGGCCACCGACAGCGCCCTGCTCACGGTCCGCGAGGAGGTGACCAACGACAACAAATTGGGCCGGATTTACAACATTGTGCAACACCCGACCATTGGGCCTCCCTTTCTGGACGTAACCACCTTGGTTGACAGCAACGCCCGCCAAGGACTGACGCAGAACCGTCCTGTGCCCCGCCCTGAAGAGCCGGCCGTGTACTGGCCCCAGGCACTGAAGCAGGACGGCCAAGCTCTGCTGCTGGGCTATTTTTGGCCCACTGCCGACTACCCTTGGTTCAGCGCCTGGCGCCACGTCGAAGACGGACAACCCTTTGCCCGCGGACTGGAATTCGGCACGACGGGGCTACACCAACCGTTCCCCGTCCTAGTCGAAAAACTGTCGATTTTTGACCGCTCGCTGTTTGCATATCTCGATGCCGGACAAACCGTGGTCAAATCCTACGCTGCCTTCCTGCTGAAGATTCCGGAGGATTTCCGGGGCGTGGACCGCATCGAATACGCTGATGGTGAGCTGACCCTCTACGAACGTGGCGGCCCCACGCGACTGAGCCTGGAGGTGGGGCAGCTGTTTTACTGAGGCCAGCGTTAGTCTAAAAATCCCGACAGCTCTTGGCTGCGGCTGGGCTGCTGCAGTTTGCGGACGGCCTTGGCTTCGATTTGACGGATCCGCTCGCGGGTGACCTTAAAGATGTGGCCTACCTCTTCCAGCGTGTAGCTATAACCATCGCCCAGGCCGTAGCGGAGTTTGATGATTTCCCGTTCGCGGTAGCTGAGCGTTTTGAGGACTTGCGTAATCCGCGTGCGGAGCATTTCCTGGGCAGCGCCCGTGGCAGGGCTTTCGGCACCCGCATCCGGGAGCAGGTCGCCAAAATGACTGTCTTCGCTATTGCCGACCGGGCGGTCGAGGCTGATCGGATAGCGGCTCATGGCCAGTACGCGACGGGCTTCGTCCACGGTGCATTCGGCGGCGCGGGCCGTCTCTTCGATGGTCGGTTCGCGTCCCAGGCGTTGCAGGAGGGCCCGCGATACGTTGCGGACCCGGCTCATGGTTTCCACCATGTGCACCGGAATCCGAATCGTGCGGCTCTGATCGGCCACCGCGCGGGTGATGGCCTGGCGAATCCACCAGGTGGCGTAGGTGCAAAACTTGAAACCACGGCGGTACTCGAACTTATCGACCGCCCGCATCAACCCCGCGTTGCCTTCTTGGATCAGATCCAGGAAGCTCAGGCCGCGGTTGCGGTATTTTTTGGCAATGGAAACCACCAACCGCAGATTCCCCTCAGACAATCCCCGCTTGGCCCGCTGGTAGCTGGAGTACGTGCTCCGCAGGAAGGCCACGCGATTCCGCAGGCTGGAGGGTGTTTCCTGGGTGATGCGGAGAATGTTGCGATACTCCACCAACAGGGGTTTCCGCTCGGCCAGGGGGCGGCGGTTCCGTTTCATCTGTTTCAGCTGCGCTTGGAGTTCGTCCACCCGTTCGCTAAAATCCTCGACCGCGCAAATCATCGGCTCAATCCGCTGCGTGCGGAGGCCGAGTTCTTCAATCAGCATCACCGCGCGGCGGCGGCGGTGGGCCAGACGACTCCACGCCTTGCGGCGCTGGGGCATGGTGACCGATTTGCTGGTGGCAATGCGGTAGTCATCTTCGTTCCGTTGCAGGAGGGTTTCCAGTGTGCGGAGGTTATGGGGGAGACGGCCTAAGATTTGTTCTTTTTCGAGACGGTCGGTGACCGACACCTGCACCGTACGGTCGAAAGGCAACTCGCCGCGGTGCACCCGGCTCAGAATTTTGTAGGCGGTGCGAATCACAAAATCACAGGCCAGCAGGCGTCGACGAAAGTCGGTGCGGGTGGTCTCTATCCGCCGGGCCAGGTTAATTTCTTCCTGGCGCGTGAGCAGGGGGATTTCACCCATTTGCGTTAAATACATCCGTACCGGATCGTCAGACCAAGACTCTAGGTCCACCGTTTCCTCGTCAGCTTCGGCAGCGGCATCCTTATCAACGATCGTCACCGTCATGTTGTCGCTGTCATCGCTTTCGATGGTGCTGGTGTTCGACTTGGCACTCAGCTCCTTCTCTACGTCCACTGCGGCGGAGTCCTCGTCCAATTCATGATCTAAAATCGATTCGTACAAAGCGGGGCTCTCCTCATCCTATAGGGGTGACTATGTGGCCGAGTGATCAGAAAATTTTTAAGCTTGCAGCGGTTCGCCGAACTTGGTTTCAATCAACCCAAGCGAGAGGAACCCCGGGGCCGTTGGCGATTTCTCAAGGTCACGCAGACCGGGGGCGGGCTGAGCAGGCTGAACCAAATGCGGTCAGCGGCCAGCAGCCGCCACGGGAGATAGCGAAATCGGCGATAGATACGAACTGCAGCGAGCAAAAGTTCCCCTCGACATGTGCGGCTAGAGATAACTAATTTTAACATCAACGATCCAGAAGGCAGCAGCCAATTTCCATTTGGAAAAAGATTACGTTTGCGTTGGCAACAACGGGCAGGGCGCAATTGCTGGGCCCGCGACGTGTGCGTTGCCAAGCAATGGTTTGGTAATACAGGTTGGGCTGTCTCTCTGTTCGTTTCCGGTCTGGATTTATTGTTTAGGTAACTTGTTGCAGTGCCAGGAAACACCACTTATCTCGGCAAACCCTGGATTCACGAACCCCTGGATTCAAATACGTGGTACACAGTAGGGAATGGTACACAGTCGGGAAAATGTCCCAGGTCAAACGCCTTTCATTTATGCCTTGCCAGGCCTGACGACGGACATGCAGCCACCTCCCCTGAGTGCCCAGTCCATAAGACAGGACCTTCCATGGGATAACACCGATCCATCCACAGGCCGGCGTGTGTGGCGACCATCGCTTCCGACTTCGCCATCGTTTCCGATTTTGATAGCAGGGGGGAGGTTAGGCTTCTAGTTGTATAATTATAATCACTCCCGCGATCTGGTCCATGGAAAAACCGCCAAAATCGATCCGATTGGCACCCCGGCTTCTAGTTGTATAATTATAATCACTCCCGCGATCTGGTCCATGGAAAAACCGCCAAAATCGATCCGATTGGCACCCCGCCGCGTGGGCTGGCCCGGGTGACGGCCATGGTCTCCAGGCACACCCAGGGCGGCAGAGCCTGCCCCCGGCTTGAACGGGGGGCCGCCAACCAAAGCGAGCTGCCGCTCGGAAAGCGCTTGCCCGCTCCCGTTGGTCGCTCCACTGGTGTGCCCGTCATTCCCGCGGAGGCGGGAATTCAAAGATTTTTATCGTTCGTAGTCCAGAGAACCTTTCTTGCCGCCAGTCGCCCTAGTCGCCGTCGTGCTGGAGCAGGGCTCGGGTGTCCGTCTCTGCCACGTCGACCCAGTCGCTGCTGAATCGGCCGGCCGTGGCCAGATGGCGTACGGCCAGCGTTTCTTTGTCGATCACCGCCAGCAGACGTTTCCACCAGTTGCTGGCTTGGACAATGTACACCTGCTGCGTCTCAGCCAGTCGCCACTGCGACCATCGCTGCAGGCCCGTATGCTCGCCCAGGATCCAGGTGATTCGCGGATCGGTGGGGCTGATTTTTTCTAGGCCGCGGCAGGCCGCACAGCCAGATTTTGCCAACACGACCTGGCTGACCGATTGCCGGCAGATGGGGCAGGGGGAAAAAGAGGTTTCCAGCGCGGGTTTTCCCGATACGGGGCAAATCTGACAAAATTCCGCCAACACACGGGTGTCCGTGACGCTGCAGCGGACAACATCTTGGGTTAGCACGCGCCGCCCCGAATGCTGGCAAATGACAATTTCGGTCGCCGCATCGATGCGTTCATCGTCCGTGGCTGCCAGATGGAACGTGCTCGTGCCCGAATGCGGTGCCACAAACGGTGGGGCCTCCAGCAGCTTGGCCCAGCCGGAGAAGGGCAGTACGGAGGTGGCCTCGCCGATCGTAAATTGCAGTTGGCCGCTGGCGTGTTTAACCCAGATCACTGCCGTCAGTACCGGTTCGGCAACTTGGGCCTGCGGATCGGCTGAGGCAGCCAGCTTGGCAGCCTCGCGCCGCCCGGCGGCGATCAGAGTCTGGAGGGAGGACGGGTCCAGCGGGTGTTTGGGGACACATTCCAGCTGATCCAGGCCGAGATCAGCGGCCAGACGCGGGGAAATACTGGAGCCGTCATGGGCTACAAAAACATGCCGCAACTGCGGCTGGCCATGATCTTCCGCGGCGAAGCTTAGTCTCAGGAAGGGATAATCGGTAAGTTGGCAGCCCCCCAAATGAACTTGGCCTCCGTCAATCTGGTAGGCACTAAGCAAGCGCTGGGCAAGATCCTGAACTGCCGCCGGTTGGGCACAGGGGCGGAGGTGCAGAGTGGATTCCCCAGCCTGCAAACGTTGACGCAACCAAGGCGTAAACCGTGCTGTCCAGTCCAGACTGTCCGTGGGAGCATCCGTGGTGGCCGTACGGTTGGCGGTCGTGAGGGCCACTCGAATGGTGGACCGGCCGTCAAAAGCTATCTGATCTGGCTCGGCCAACTGCAGATGCACGATACCTTGATCTTCGCACCAGGGGATTTTGAGCTGTGTCAGGGCCCAGCGCAAAAAGTCGGCCGTGTCCTCGCGATGGCCCGAGTCGGGAACGGCAAGTTGGGTTGGATGAGACTGCTTATGCGGCCAAACTTGTTGCATCTGAGTCAAACTTTAGCGACCAACGGGAGCGGGCAAACGTCTTCCGAGCGGTAGCTCGCATTGGTTCGAGGCCCAGGCCTCGTTAGCGCTTTTTAAGGACATAAATGACATCTTCTGTTTCCGGTCCAATGTGGATCGGCTGGCCCGTATTATAACCGAAGTCATAAACGGCCGTTATCTCAAATTCGTCAATACGGTCCAGGAGTTTTCGCATCTGACGAGCGGTATAGGTGCGGAAGTTGCAGTGGTCCTCAATGCGAAATTGTTTGGTGGGGGTGTACACGTCAAAACTCATGCCCACCTGTTCCTGGCGGCGACGCGTATCACGGCCGGTAACCCACATCCGCGAGAGGACCGCTAGGTTGCCGCGCCGGGCCGACCAGCTTTCTTCGGTCAGCGGCTGGCCAGTCGTGGGTGTGAGATGCAGTCCGAGCACGTAGATTCCCCCCGGACGGAGCGCACGGGCCACGCACTGGAGATGTTGCTGGGCCTGAGTTTCGGTACTCAGGTGACGAAAGCTATTGATCGTATTAAACGCCGCGTCGATTGGCTGGGCGCAGCGAAAGTCACACATGTCGCCCACCACGGCGGTAGGCGGAAAGCCGCCGCGAGCCAACCTCCGATTGCAGTAATCGATGGCCTGCCGATTCAGATCATTCCCGCTGACCGCGTAATCCGCTTGGGCGAACCGAATCAGCAACCGCCCGGTGCCACAAGCGGGTTCAAACAGATTTTGGACGACTCCGGCGGCATGTTTTTCAAAACAGTCTTCTAAAAAATCAAATTCCGCTTTCCAATCGGACCCGTAGACGAGGTCGTAGTATTTGGGATAGTCGTACAAATTGCCGGAGATGGTTTTTAGCATCGTGCGTTGACTTGGCTAGGAAGGGGGTGTATATTCATTGTATATCCAAATGTCTGGTCGTGTGGCAGTCAGTTTGGTCGTGTGGCAGTCAAGTTGGCGGGAAAGCAGAATGGAAGTTCAATTTGCCAAATGGGGGAACAGCTTAGCACTGCGGGTTCCCAGCAAGGTTGCTGATGCACTAGGGATCGTCTCTGGAAGTTTGGCGGACATCGATCTGAAACGGGGTAAGTTGATTGTCACGCCGCGCCACCACAGCTATCAGCTAGACGATTTGCTAGCAGGAATTACGAAAGACACTCTCCATCGGGAAATGCCCACGGGTGGTGCCGTGGGGGCCGAGGTGATCGACTGATGGCCTACATACCGGATCGCGGCGATGTGATCTGGATCAATTTTGATCCACAAGCCGGTCGCGAACAAGCGCGCCATCGACCCGCCCTCGTACTTTCTCCTCGGGCCTACAATCGCAAGACGTCTCTTTGTCTCCTTTGCCCCATGACCAGTCAAGTCAAGGGGTATCCCTTTGAAGTTTTGGTTGCGGACGAAGAGCCAAGTGTCGTGCTGGCCGACCAAGTCAAGAGTCTGGATTGGAGAGCCCGCAAAGCAAAAAAGAAAGCCAAAGTTGACGACCACGTCCTGGCGGAAGTTATCGGGAAGCTGAGCGCGTTGATCTGCTAATGAATTCCGGCGACCAACGGAAGCGTGCCGCCATCTGTCCTTGCCGCGGGAATCCAGGTTGTCCACGTCATTCCCGCGCAGGCGGGAATCCAGTGAAGTGCATAGAGTCCGTCATTCCCGCGCAGGCGGGAATCCAGTGAAGTGCATAGAGTCCGTCATTCCCGCGCAGGCGGGAATCCAGTAGCAGTCGCAGGTAGTCTTAGATTCCCGCCTCCGCGGGAATGACAGAGGAGGTAGTCTTAGATTCCCGCCTCCGCGGGAATGACAGAGGAGGTAGTCTTAGATTCCTCCGCGGGAATGACATCAGGAAGCGGTAGAAACGACTAGAGAAGCGGATGGCTTCACTACGCCAGGAGGACGAGACACTCCTGCTGCCTACCGCTTACTGGCATACGGATTGAGGGCAATCTTGGCTTTGATTTTTTCTTTCAGTTGTTGGAGAACGGACTGTTTGTCCGTATTTTCCAGGATTTCCGCCACAATTTGTTTGGGCGACTCCGCCCCCCAGCTGGCACCGTGCTGGAAGTAGTAGCGGGCCGCCTGACCGACAACGTAGGATCCGTAGCCGGCCGCTGCCCCCTGGGGAAGTAATGTGGCGACACTGCCGTAGCCCACGGTCAGCGCTTTGAAGACGGACGAGGCATAGCTCACCGCCACTTCGCTGAGCATCACCCAGCCAGCGGCCTGGAGAATGGAAGTGACCAAGGCGCGGGCCTTGGAGGTGGTGATTTGGATGCCATAGATGCGGCCCAAAGTCACGACCATCGTGGCGTCGACGGCCGTGCCGCCCAGCACGTCAACTGCCGGCAGCGGATTCAGGGCCACGGCCAAGGATTTGGAGACGGCGTAGCCCCAGATCGTTTTGCTGGCACGATCTTCACGCAGCCGCACGCGTAAGGCGGCCATGCGGTCACTTTTGTCGGCGGCAAACATGGCGGCGTTGAGTGCGATCAGCGAGTTGCCTTCCGCCTCCAGGAGCTCCAAAATCCGCAAGCGGAGGTCCGTCACCTGCGGAGCGGGCTGCCGCCACTCGCTGCGGGTGCTCCCATCGGCTGCTGCCAGGACATATTCGACCTCCCGGGGGGCCGCCTGGGTGGTGATGACGTTTTCCGGTGCGACCAGCCCTGCCAGGCGCGGGCCGCGCAGCAGGGCCAGCAGCGCCGCGAGTTCTTCCGGGGGATACAGATCGGTCTTGTTCAGCACCAGCAGCAGCGGTTTTTGGGCGGCTGCCAGCTCTTCCAGCGCCGAGAACTCCGTGGCGTTCAAATCGGAGTCGGTGACAAACAAGATCAGGTCGGCCTGCTCGGCCGCGGTGCGGGCCATTTCCGCCCGCTGGGCACCGCCCACTTCGTTCAGCCCCGGGGTGTCCACGAGGACCACCTGCGACTGGGAGAATCCGGGCACGCAATAGCCCACGCCGTCCCAAGGCACGTGCCAGACGTCCTGGGTCCAGCCGCCTTGGACATGGACGGGTGTGAGATCATCACCCACCAGGGCGTTGACCAGCGCGGACTTGCCGGTGCTGATTTCGCCGAACACCACGATTTCCACCCGCCCCGCTGCCAGTTTTTCGGTCATGCGTTCCAGTTGGTCCAGATCGTGTTGCAGGGCCTCGCGCTCTTCCTGGCTGCAGTCTTGGAACTGCGCGATGGTTTGGCGGATGGCCCGCAGGGCGTGGTCACCCGCCTGCTCCGCGGTCGGAGAAAACTCGCTCACGACGCGTCCTCCACGGTGTGTGTGGCGGTCAGTTCACGACGTCCGTGTCGTACCAGTGCCCGTAAGGATTCCGGTTGGGTCAGCCGTTGCCATTCCGCCTGGGCCAGTTCGGCCAGGCCGCTCACGGGGACGTTCATTTCTGCTTGAAAATATTTTTGGAACACGTTGCCGATCCAGCGCGTCACCAGGGCCTGGGCGGTCCCTTGGATCAAGCCGCCGGCCAGCGTGCCGATGCCAGGTACGGTTTTGAGGAGGGTCCCAATGCCGGCGACCAGGGCCGGAGTCGCGGCAGTGACGCCGACCATAGCGATGAGGTTCTGGCCCAATTTTTCCAGCATTTTCACCACCGTGTCGGCCGTGATCGCTTGCTGGTACACGCGGGCCAACTCCAGCACCAGTTTGACCGTGATGGCGCTGCCCCCGGCCAGATCCAGGAGGGGCAGGGGGGTGGCCCCGGCGGCGCCCGCTGCCCACATATGTTGCTGGATTATTTTATCGGCCTGCTCATCGAGCGTGGTTCGGATTTGCTGTTTGGCCTCCTCCACCAAGCCCCGTGATTGCAGGAGCAGGTTGGCCAACAGCAATTCGCTACCGTCGTGGGCGACGATTTGCAGCAAGCGTGTGGCGAGGGCCTGCACATCGGCGGGCAGTTCGCGCGTCTGCTGCTGTTCGCGACCATCGGTATCCACGTACACCCGTGTGTGGCGGACCGGCGCTGCCCGCACGGCCACCACATCCGCCGCGTCCAGTTGGGGCAGTTGGCCCACAATCTGAGCGGTCAGCTGCTGTTGTTCTTCCGGTTCGTACCAGTCTGCTTTGTTCAGGCATACCACCAGCCGCTTTTCCATGCGGAGCAATTGTTGGACCAGCTCGACCTCATAGGCCTTCAGCGGTCCATCGACGACCAGCAGCACCAGGTCGGCGTGCTTGGCGGCGGTGGCGGCGCTGGCCGCGCGGTGTTCGCCCCGCACCTCAGCCAGTCCTGGCGTATCGACCAGCACGACTTGATCCTGGCCAGGCCAAGGAATAGTGATTTGCTCGGAGGTCGTGCCACCGACCACGTCGGCTGCGCAGACGGGCCGCCCCGCGAGGGCGTTTAAGAGTGTGGACTTGCCACTGGAGATGGTGCCAAAGGCCACAATCTCCAGTCGCCGCTCGGTTTGTTTGGCCGTGAGTTGATCCAGGCTGTGCTGAATTTCTCCGCGGAGGGCGGGCGCGACCTGCGCACCTGCCGCGAACTGCTGGCTGGAGCGGAGGTTCTCCGCCAGTTCCGTTCGTTTTTCCGTGGCCGACATTTGGCTGGGGTTTTTTTCTCGTCGCGCGTCGCGTCGCTGCTTCACGCGCGTGTTTCGCCACACCCGCACCAGCAGCCACAGCGAGAGTCCGCCGAGGATCAAGCCGCCGGCCGACACGCCCGCCAGGTACAGCAGGCTCAGCTGCGGATGTTTTTCTGACAGCCGCTGGTAGAGATCGATGCCCTGCGGCAGCCAGGCGACCAGCGCATAGCCCAGCACCGCCAGGTAGGCGACGAGCAGCAGACCAAGTTTGCGAGGTGGCCGGGCCATGGATTTCCTTCCCGCGGCAAGTGCAGAGGAGGGGGCAGATGCAGGGCGGCAGGGCCTGCCCCCGGCTTGAACGGGGGGCCGCCAACCACAGCGAGCTACCGCTCGCAGTCTCTTTGTCCGCTCCCGTTGGTCGCTCCATTGTTGCGCGGTCATTCCCGCGGAGCGAGAATGCGAAGATTTTTATCGTTTACAGTGCGGCAGGCGAGGGCCTTGCCGTGGTCTGGCATTATAGACTGATTGGCAGTGATCGAGTTAGCTATAAAATGTGGCCCTTCTGGACTGTCTGGCGGATCGCTTTCAACTCAGCCTCCGTTTGGGCCTGTCCCGTTTATTCGTCCCGTTTGGTTCAGCGCTGCTTCTTGTCGAGCTGCTGACGCAGCAGTTCGACTTCCGTCGCGAGCGAAGGCTGCATCTCCGCCAGACGGCTCGGAATGTCCCGGCTGGCATGGATGACTGTTAGCAGAAAGATCGCCTTCGGCTGGACGTCACAGACCAAGGGGTGCTTGTTGACGCGGTAGAAGCTTAGGTCGGGGTGCAAGTCTTGCTCGGCTTGCAGTAGCTTGCGGTCGGCCTGGATGCGCGAGAGCGCTGCTTCGAGGTCGCCGAGGTACTTGTTCGCAACCCGCTGGCCCCACTCCTGGATGGAGTACGCTTCGATAGCGGCGATGTCGCGTAGCGCCCGCTTGGTGATCAGCAGTTTGGACGGGCGGGTGCTCACGGATTCTTCAGCAATCCTTTCAGGTCACCGTTGAACGCAACGGTTCGCCCGGCGATGGCGTCTTGGTAGCCCTCGATGATCGCGTCGCGGATGTCGGCCGCCTCTTGCTGTATTTTGTGTCGCCGAAGGATGTCGCGGACGAACTCGCTGGGCGTGGAGTAGAGCGTGCCGTCGCCCGAGTTTTGGTCGACGAACGCGCGTAGCTCATCGGTCAGCGAAAGATTGAGTGAGTTAGCCATCCTATTGCTCCTTTTCTGGAAGCTTAGCATGAAGCCCAATATGTGTCAATATTTGCCATGCTAATGGCGGGTAGCTTTGGGGGCTTAGGGCTTAAACGCGGGGGATTAGGGGCTTAAACGGGACAACCAACGCGCACCAACGTCGTGGCCCACCTGGAGTAACACGTGCTGTTCTAGGCATTGACGAAAGCTAAATAATATTGTGTCCCGTTTATTCTGTCCGTTGGTTGATTCGCGGTGGGCGTAGTTCCCGTTGTTTCGTTGTGGTTCAAGATTCTCCCCGCCTGGTTAGGTAGGGCTGCGCTCGGCCCGTACCCCACATCAAATATCTCACATCACACATCTCACATCACAAATATTCCCGCTCCGCGGTACGTATTTAGAGCAAATTTCGAACATGCGCGGTGGTGCCATCGGGTCGCAGTGCGAGGGCAAGAGGTGGTTGCTTTCCGCCGTCTGCCCCCCCAGGCTTGCATGATCGCAGGCAGACCGATTAGGATTTGGACTTCGGCATCCCGCGTTCTTCCTCCGCGCGGCTGCCTTGGCAACCGACGCCTCACGGAGGGAGATTTTTGTTCCGACCCATCTCCTGCTGACAGAACGGCCTGTCGCCGTTTTTCAGAAACTGCGGCCACTATGTCCTCCGAAATCGAATCCACCGTCGGGCGGGTAGCGGAAGAGACGGTTTCCTCTGCTCTCAAGAGGTATTGGGGTTTTGACACGTTTCGTCCCTTGCAGCAAGAGGCCATGGAGTGCGTGCTCAGCGGGCGGGACTCGGTGGTGGTGTTGCCTACCGGGGGCGGAAAATCCCTCTGCTTCCAAGCGCCTGCCTGCTGCCTGGAGGGCCTGGCGGTCGTGGTTTCGCCTCTGATTTCGCTGATGAAGGATCAGGTCGACGCGTTGCGGAGCAGTGGTGTGACGGCGGCTGTATTGAATAGTTCGCTGCTGTACAGTGAGCGGGATGCGGTGTTCGATGCGATTCGCTCAGGTGCTTTAAAATTACTCTACATGGCGCCCGAGAGTTTGCTGCAGGAAAAGATGTTAGCCTTTTTAGCGGGGGTGCCCATTTCGCTGTTTGCCATCGACGAGGCCCACTGCATTAGTGCGTGGGGGCACGATTTTCGCCCCGAGTATCGCGACCTGCGCACGTTGAAGGAGCGGTTTCCGGGGGTGGGACTGCATGCCTACACGGCGACGGCGACCGAGCAGGTCCGTCAGGATATTAGCGATCAGCTGGGACTGGACCAACCGCAGATCCTGGTTGGTTCTTTTGACCGGCCCAATCTGCACTACCGTGTCGAGCGGCGGCGTGCCGGCTTGGACCAAATCGTGGAGGTGCTGGAGCGTCATCGGGGAGAATCCGGCATCATCTATTGCATCTCACGGAGGGAGGTGGAAGAAACTTCGGCCGAGCTGAACGACTTGGGTTATCATACCGCTCCGTATCATGCCGGTTTGACGGATCGCGAGCGGCATGCGCACCAAGAAGCCTTTTTGCAGGAGCGGACCGATATCATCGTGGCCACCGTGGCTTTTGGAATGGGCATCGACAAGTCGAATGTGCGGTTCGTGGTGCATGCGGGCATGCCCAAGTCGCTGGAGGCCTACCAGCAAGAGAGTGGTCGGGCGGGCCGGGACGGGCTGGAGGCCGAGTGTGTCTTGTTTTTTAGCGGCCGCGATTTTTTCACCTGGCAGCGGCTACTGGCCGAGGGCGGGGCACAGCCGGGGGCCATGGAAGCCTTGACGGCCTTGGATCGGTTTTGCAAGTCTCCCACCTGCCGGCATCAGGGGTTGGTGGAATATTTTGGCCAGCGCTGGGAGCGGGAGAATTGCCAAGCCTGCGACGTCTGTTTGGGCAAGGTCGAGCAGGTGGCAGATCCGCTGATCGTGGCCCAAAAGATCCTGTCTTGCGTGGTGCGGTTGGAGCAGGGTTATGGTGCGGACTATACGGCCCAGGTGCTGGCCGGCTCGTCGGATCAGCGGATCCTGGAGCGTCGTCATGATCGACTGAGCACCTACGGTATCTTGTCCGCACATACGAAGAACACGATTCGGGATTGGCTGGAGCAACTGGTGGGCCAGGGCTGCGCGGTGAAGGCGACCGAGTACAATTTGGTGCGACTGACCGAGTTGGGTTGGCAGGTATTACGGGGAGAGCACACCCCGATTTTGTTGCAACCAGCGCCCAAGAAATCCGCGCGGTCTACCCGCGCCGCGACACCCGCGCCGGCGACCTGGGAAGGTGTCGACCGTCAGCTATTCGAGTCGCTCCGCAATCTGCGGCGGGAGCTGGCGGCCCAGCAGGGGGTACCGGCCTACATTGTGTTTGGCGATGCCAGTTTGCGTGACATGGCCCGCCGACGACCAACCAACCCGGTCGATTTCTTGGCCGTGCACGGCGTGGGCCCGAAAAAGCTGGCCGACTACGGTGAGAAATTTTTGGCGCACATTCAGGATTATATACCGGCTGAGGAAACCTCTTTATCAGCAGACTAACTCTTCTTTTGCGGCCGGATGAACTTGAGCGGCTTGACAAACTTGTTCCCTACGCATTCGCACCACCACACCAAGTACTTCTCGTCGAAGCTGTGGTTGCTCGGAAATGACGCCACGGGCGCGTAGTGATGTAACTCCGCCGTGCCTTGGAAGGGATCCCACTTTCCCATAATGCAAAACTTTTCTGGATGCTCTTTCGTGGTGGCATGCAACCACTTGCTGTTCCGCTTTAGGGGGTCAAGAGCTCGG
>CAMYJY010000048.1 GCA_947258835.1 uncultured Pirellulales bacterium | reverse complement strand
GTGTGTTTGGTGCTGTATTCGGTGTAGCGTGCTGATCCAGCAAGCAAGGTATGCATGACTTGGCAATCGTTGCAATCGTCCTGGGAAGGAGACAGGAATATTTGAGATAATAATAGCTATGGAAATAGCTGCCTACAGTGAATGGGGAAAAATCCGATGCGAACAGTTCAAATGACCTTGGACGAAGAGCTGATTCAAGAAGTGGATCAATGGGCCAAGCGACTCCATACCACGCGCTCTGCATTCACGCGGGCTGCCTTGAAACTCGCCATACAACACAAGACGGATCTGCTGCTGGAAGAAAAACATCGCCAAGGATACGAGCGGTATCCGGTCCAAGAAACAGAACTGCTCGATTGGGATGATGAGCAACAGTGGGGGGACAAATGAAGCGGGGCGAAATACGTTGGTACAAGTTTCCAAAGCCCGACAAAAAACGGCCCGTGTTAATCCTGACAAGAGACTCCATACTGGAGTACCTGGCGGATGTAACAGTCGCTCCTGTCACCTCCACCATACGTGATATTCCATCCGAGGTGCCTTTGGGAAAAGCAGATGGGATGCGCAAAGAGTGTGCTATCAACTTGGATCATATGCAAACCGTATCGAAGCGCAATATCGGCTCTCTCATTACCACGCTCTCCAAAGAAAAAATATTCCAAGTAAAAGATGCCATAGCCTTTGCCATAGATCTCTAACGAGGCAAGGCCTGCCCGGCTTGACCGGGGGGCCTCGAACCAATGCGAGCTACCGCTCGGAAGACGTTTGTTCGCTCCCATTGGTCGCTCCAAAATTTGACTCAAATACAACAAGTTTGGCCGCACAAGGAGACTAACGAGTGCCATCTACGATGGGTTGCGTTGCGGGCAAACCTCTCGTGACTGACGTCACACTGGTAGGCCTGCGGCCAACCAGTGCCACCCGTGTTTACCCAAATATCCGCCAGATCATCCTCGGCGTCCCGTGGCCAGACCACGGTGTATCGAGTCATTTTGCTTCCCGTGTCTCGATGTGTTCCAATACTTCACCCGTGGTGCAACGCGGTTGCGGCGAGGCCAACCGTTCCTGGGCAATGGCAATATCTCTGTCGTCAAAACCACGTGCCACATACCCCAAGCAGTTGCCGCTCGCGTCTCGGATTTCAACACCGCCCTCGGACCCGTGAATAATGCGTGCCTGATCGTCGCTCACGACAATGTGCATCATTTTCTCCTCTCCACAATACCTGAAACTTGGATGCTACCTTTTATCTTACTGAAATCAGCCACGAGCTTCTTCTTCGCGGAGTCGACGGCGAGATTCAACCCCTCGAGGGTTCGCGCGCCTAAGAGAAGCAGATCCCCGGGTTCGGCAAAGACGACCTCGTCAATCGTGAATGCCTTGCCAACAGTTAGGATGGCGAACCCGACATTTCTGGTGACAACCTCACCGTTTGCCATCACAAACTGAATGTCCTTCTTTTCCCGTTGGACACCGATCTTCACGAGTTTGGCCGTGGGAAGCCAAGTGTATTCGCTGCCAGTATCCACCAAAAGCTTGGGAACGCGCACCGACTTAGACCGGTGCACGTGATTCTCGACCTTGCAACTCGTATAAATCGTGCCCATACCAGATATCTTATGCGGGATGAGGGGAGTCATTCAATCTCTCTGTCCACTGAAATTATACAACAAATACAACTCGGTGTCGGAGGCTGTCCCCAGGTGGGACACTTTCCGGCCCACCCGTGCCACCTGCGAAATTTGCTGTAGAACCGTGGCTATCGCCAAAACAGCTCATGTCCCTCCGCCCGACACAAAATTTACTCCCCAGCCTCCGTCGCGCTGCGGGCGGCGTCGAGTTCTTTTCGCAACTGAGACACTTCCCGCAAACCTAAAAATCTGCCCAACAGTTTGCGGGTCGCGGCAAACAACTGTTCCATCCGAGCCTGGACCTGAGGATCCGACGAGCGGTGGCGCCGATTGTTCTCGGCAGAGGACAGCAGCTGGTCAAACTGGGCCCGTCCCGGCAAATCGTCCAAGCTATCCAGCAATGCGTCGGCCGTCTCCAGTTGGCCCGTCTCCAGCGCCTGGCGGATGCGAGCGATCAGAATTTGGCGACGCGCTACCAAGTCGGTCAATTGTTCTTGCAGTGCCGTCAGGACGGATTGAGCCCGCAGGCGGGCGAGGTCGTCGGCCACGGGGACGGCAATTTCCGCACCAGCCTCCGCGACTACCGGCACTTTGGCCAACAGCTGTCCCTCGCTCCGCAAGAAGAGGGTTTGCACCGGCTGCTTGCTGGGGGCAATGGAGATCGTCCCCTGGGTATCGGTGGAGCCCAGCAGCCGACTGGCTCGGTCGGTGGAGTCGCGGACATACACTTCATAACCACTTAAACCCTGGTTTACGTCGTGCCGGGCATGAAAGCGGATTTTGGTGGTGCCCGGGTGAGAACGAAGACCAATGGCCACATGCTCGACCCGACCACGGCGCCGCATACCCAAAGGGGTGCGGATGCCCGAGTGGACCTGACCGACCCCACCGGTGGGTAGGTTTTGCTCCAGGGTGATGAAAGTCCAGGGCACCTGACGGATGCCTTGAACCGCCCCCTGAGGTCCGCTGCGCACAAGCACCGCCTGATAAACATCCCCGAGATGGTAAAATAGGTTTTCCTCGTGCTGGGACGGCAGTCCGCTGCCGCGAAAATGCAGCAAGACTTGATTTTTCTCTGCCGGATGCGGACGCACGATGGCCAGCGGCGCAAAGGTGGCTCGGAGTAAGTCCAAACACTGCGCAATCAGCAGGCGGCGTTGGACTACGGTCTGCTCCTGCACCGGTCCCCAACGGCCGATGGTAACATCGTATTCCCGGCAGGCCAGTCGATAACCGGTTGCTGTCTCGCGCACACCAAGATAAAACTGCTTGTCGCATTCCGCCTCGTTCTCCGCAGGTGGGGGCGGCAGACTGAAGTCACGCAAACTCCTCTGCAGCTGATGCTTTTGAGGGCCTTGGACCAGGACGATGTGCGTTTGCCACAACGGGTAGATCGTAGCCTGAAGACGCTGGTGAATTTTTTCTGATAAATCGCGCGCTAGTTTGCCAGACGGCATGGTCATCGCCGACACCGCTAGGTGCAACTGCACTCGGTAGCCAGAAATCGATTGTTCGGTACCGACACACCGGCCGGCAGGTGTTGTCACCAGGAAGAGAAAGCAGATGCCCACCGCGAGCTCTCGGGGGCTTACCAAACGCAGACTGTGTTGAAGTAAAGTTCTCAAACTGAAAACAGGGCCTCCAGGGAGTTAGTACAGCGCGAGAAATTAGCCCCTGCTCACGCACTGCGGTGGCTCACAACGAAATTTGTCTAGATCAATTTACTTCTGCAAGAACGGCCTCTGGCCGTTCTTGCAAAACCTGCGTTCTCATGGGTTGGGCTGGGCCTCTCCAAATTTCCAGGCAGTCACATTCTGGTAGAGGGCTACGGGTGTGCGGCCTACTCCCTGCAGAGTCCGGCGGTAGGCAAAGGCAGTGACTGTTTGCCAGAGCGGAATCACGGGCAACTCCTGGGCGGCAAGTTGGTGTACCCGGCGCAGCCGCTGACGGAGTTGCGGCCAGTTTTGGGCCTGATCAACTCGGTGGAGAGCCAAGTTCATGGCGGCGCTGCAAGACCCTGCGGTGCCGCTCGGCCCCAGCAATCGCCTGGCATCGACCAGCGGCTCCCACATCACCAAGTCGGTATACAGCAAGTCATAGTCGGCGGGCGGGGCGGTGGGGGATAATTCCTCCAACTGGAGGGGGATGTCGACCGCTGAGAGCTGCACCTGCAGCGTTTGGCAAATGGTGCGTGCCAAGGTGGTGGGAGGATGCACCAACAGCAAAGGTGTCGTTGCCGCCCCTTCAGTTTCCGCGGGGGGTACGGGCGCGGCGGCAGAGTTTGGCTGGCTTACCCCCTGGCGGGCAGCCTCGGCCAGTGCGGCTGCCAGACGCGGCTCGTAGGGACGTGGTAGGAGAGAGGCGTCGTAGGCATAACCAATCGGATCGCTATGCGTAACTCCCCTGGGCAGCGGTCCGCTGAGCACCTGAAACCCGGCCCGCGTCCGCCCACCCAAGATGATCTCCTCCAGGATTTGGCGGCGATTGATGCCGTAGACCAGTGCGCGTCGGAATTCACGGCGGGCCACTAGCGGTCGGGCATGGTTGGGGATGAGTACGTGTAGGGTGGGCAGGCGATAAAAGTCAACCACGAGCGCATCCGCCTGACGCAGGGTCTTCACGTGCCAGGGAGCAACGCGATCCAGCACGTCGATCTCCCCATCCAGCAGGGCCTTGATGGCGGCGGTGTCGTCCGCGAATGCTTGTTCCGTGATGGTCTGCGGTCCGGAATCACGTGGGGCTTGCTGGCGGCGCTGGTAGTGGCGTTGTTCCGGCGACGCGGGAGCAGAGATGTACTGGCCACACTTACTCTCTAAGGGAAATCGCAGCAGTGCCTCCGGTCGCACGACGGGCCTGTGCCAGCTCAGCAAAACTTGCTTGCCTTGAGCAATGCTGACAGCCCGCAGGTTGCAGGCCAAACTGGCTTGAAAATCCGAGCTGGCGTTGCTGGAAAGCCGTAGCAACTGCCGAGCGATCCACTCCGGGGTCATTCCGAGGGCCTGCGGATCGAGGTCGACCCGGAGCGAAAGGCCGCCGTCGTCGCTGTGGATCTCTCCCCCGAGGCACTGATAGACTCCTCCCTCGGCTCCAAAATTGACGAGCTCTACAAATTGCGGAGCAAGCAAACGTCTGACCCGCGCGGTCGCCCAATCCTCCAGCGGATGGCGGGTGCCGGTGGTCGCGAGCTGCCCTACGCCGACCACCACCTGAGGGGCCCGCTGGTTGATGTCCTGCAGCAACACGTCGGCACCCTCAATCCGTGGCAGGATTTGTTGTGCCTTTTTGATGGCTTGCCGTGCGGCAAGCCAGTCGCCCTGCTCCAGAGCATCGCGTCCGGCAGCCAGTTGCTGCTGGGCCTGCTCCATGAGCCGGGCCTCCCAAGTTGTGAGACTACTCATTTTCAGTCGCGGAAAACCGTCCGCCAGTAGCTGCAGCACGCCGCGGGCCGCGACAAAATCACCTTCGGCCACGTGTTTTTCCAGCAGCCGATCGCTGACGGCCGTTACCATTTTGGTCAGCCCGCGGCGCTGGGGGTTGCGGTCGTAGAGGGCGAGTAGGATTGTTAGTGCCTCTTCGTAACGCTGCTCCCTAAAATTAGCTGCGGCATCGCGGAGCAGATAGGATTCCATGGCGGCGGGCAATCCGGTCAGCTGGGGATAATTGCGCTCTAGAAATTCCAGGTAGTCCGCCGCTTGGGGAAAGTCGCGCGCTTGCGTGTGCCGTTTGGCTGCGGCTAGGAGCAACTGCTCAAAGAGTTCCACCTTGGCAATCGAGCTCCAATCCACTGCGTACAGCACCGAAGGCGACTCGACACGACGTAGTTCAAGTTGACCGCTGGTGGGCAGCGGGTCGGGCACTTGGCGATTTGGAAGATCGAGTAGGGTGACATCGATGGTCTCGTGGCCATGGTCCGCGGAGAGTGTGATCCGATCAAACGGTTGTTGATCCAAGAGGCGGACTGGTGTTGCGGCGGCCACCCAGGGCATACAAACCACGACCAAGACGAGAGGCAAGACTTTCACCGTGTGTCGCATCGGCGGTTACCTGACATCCCCTAGGGGCGTTGGAGTAAGAGCACAAGTCCGTGGGGGGTCGTGACTACCAGTTGTTTGCCGCAGGGCCAGGGGCCTGCCAGCGCGGGTTGGCTCAGGGGGGTGTGAGCAACTTCCTGACCACTGTCCATTGCCAAACGCGATACACCACCTGTCTGCCAGAGGAGAAACAGGTCGTTGCCCTCGGCGTAAGGGGTGCCCCGCGGCGGGCCCCGCCGGTGGGGTTGTCGCCAGGTGATTTTGCCCTCTGAGGTGACGGCGATCAACTCCTCGTTGGCCGTGGCTACAATCCAGTGGGTTGCCGTCGCAAACGGACCCCACACGATGGGAGCATCCAACGCCAGCGTCGTGTGGGCTGTCAGGGTAGGCAAGGCATAAACGGCCACATCACCGTGCTCTGTCCCCGCCGCCACACGATCGCCCAGCACTGCCAGCCGGGTAACCAGCGGGCCGTATTCCACGTCGGCAGCTTCCTCCAGCCGCAGGTGCGGTTGGGGCTCGGTGGCTTGGGAGAGACTGTAAATTTTTTCTTGGCCATCACTTAGGATCAGCCGTGCGCTTTCGTCGTGAACTGCTGGGACCAACCACTGAAATTTTGCGTTGGGTGGCACGGGGGGCTGAAACGGGCTCCCCAGCTGTTTCCCCGTAGCGCGGTCCAACAAAAACACCTGCCCTCCTTGGGTGGGCACGACAAATCCTGCCCCCCAGGCAACCGCCGGGCAACTGGCGGGGCTGGCCAGCTCGAGGCGTTGCAGTTGGTTGGCAGTGGCTTGAGGTCGAAAATGTAACAGCGCTGGGGAATTTTCGGCCAAGGCGGCCAAGCGACCTTGTCCCAGGTCGAGGCCAGACGACAGCACCGGCAGGTCGCGCTGGGCGGATGTCTGTGGCGGTAACGATTGATGGGGAACGCGTTGGTTCCGTGTTTCACCATTGACGGCAGCTCCCCACACCGTCTGCTGCTGCCATCTTTTCCGGTCGTCGGCGACCTCCGGTGTGGTGTTGGGCGAGGCCTGGAAGCGATGCGCCGTCCCCGCGGCGGTGAGGCACGTGATCTGCTGTGCCGTGGCGTCGATGCTGGGAGCTCCAGCCACTGGCACGGCCAACTGCGTTTCCCAGCAGGTATTTCCCAATTCCATCCCCATGGCGGCCACGAGTGCTCCCGCGCGATGACGCGGGCGCCGCACATGAATCAGCGTCTGCTCAAGTTGTTGGAGTGGATGATCAAAGGTGTCTCCCGGATAATTCGCATCCAGATTTTGTACCGGCATTCGATTGCCAGTGGGCAACACGGCCAACTTGGACAATTGGTTGCCGCCGAGCCACACGTGGCCGTCCGCTAGCAGGCCAAAACGAGCCACCGCTGCTCCGTCGTCGGCGTCACGGCGGGCGATGCGGGTCAACGCTGTCTGTTGGTTGCCGAAGGCGACTTCGTACACATCCACTTGGCCTTGCGAGGTAACGACGACAGCCCGTCTGCCAGCGGAGAGCAGAGACGTATTGACCAGTCCCTGGAGTTTCAGCGGCCGGATGTGGCTGGCGGTGGTTCCTTGCGCGTGGGTCTGCAAGATGTGGAGTCGGCTGGTGGTCAGGCCGGCGTTTTCAGCAACCAGCACTTTGTCGAGAATGGCGAGGGGGGCGGTTTGTATGCTGCCCGCTGCATGCCCCAGAAAGTGTACGCCGAGGCATGAAAAGTCTTCTGAGGAAAGCGTAAATAAACTCGAATGTTCGCCGACCACGTAGATTTGTTGTGCGCGCGGCGAACAGGCTGGCGCGACCGGTAGGCGTTGGGGAAACTGGATATATCCCTGGCGGGCGCCGGTGGCCAGGTCCGTCACGTGCAGCTTGCCAGTCTGTTCGGCCACGAGGACTCGCGATGCGAACACCACGGGCGTGGTGAGGGCCGACTGAAACCCACTCCGCCACAGCAGAGTGCCGTCTGGGCCGGCCAGCCGCAGCAAGTCGTGATGGACCGCATCCACGACCAAAAAATCCCCGTTGGGCAAGGTCTGCGGGACAGGGCCCGGGGCGTGCCCCACAAAAATTTGCCACAGCACGGTGCCATCCCGCGCGCTCAGTCCATAAACGGAGCCATCCATCCGCACGGCCACGGTTCCTTCCGCCGGGGCACCTTGCATGGCGGTTTGTACCGCAGGTACCAGGCAGGCCGTGACGCAATCCGATCGTGGATCGGTAGCGGCGGGGATTGTTTCGGCATGAAATTGAACCGTGTCGGCCTCGGCGGCGGAGATGTTTATCAACTGTTGCGCCAGTTGCTCATTTTGCAGAAGGCCTGGGTTTTCCCCCCAGAGCTGGCGATGAATGCGGTAGGCTTCCGCGGTGTCCTGGGTGGCGAGTGCTGCCTGGATGGCGCTCAGTCCCGTTGCCAATTGTTCGTTTTGCACGCGGCTTTGTTGAATGCGGGCCAGGGTTTGACGGACCTCGTCCAGCACCACGTCGTCGCGAAATTGGCGGGTGACAAATTTTGTGTTGGTACAGAGTGCCAAGGACAGATTGGTTTGCTCCACCAGGCGGTCCACTTCCGCCGCGACCGTGGCTGCTTCTGCCTGGGCGGCCAGGCCCTGGGCAATTTCCGGCAACAGTGAGGCCAAATCCCGTTGGGCACTGCGAAACTCCGCTTCGTCTTGAACCTCGTCCAAAACCTGTTGGGCGGTGTGCAGCGCCCGCTCCGGATCGGCAGCGATTTTGGTGGCCTGCCATAGTTTGGCCATCCCCAGCTTGACCTTGGCCGTACTGGCCTGGGGATGGCTGGGAAAGGTGTTTACGAAGTGGTCATACCGCTGGATGGCTTGTCGGTAGGCGCCCGCCGCAAAGGCATCACGTGCTTCAGTCAGCACGGCCTCGGCGTCCTCGCGGTTGATGAGCAGGCCCACGATGGCACCCACGAGCAGCAGGAACAGCAATCCTCCCCCGCCAAAGATGAGCAGCGGAGAGTCCCATTCGCTGGTGGGTTGTGAGCGGCGTGGCCGACGCGGTGCGGATGGAGGCTGGGCTACCGGGTCTAATTTTTGTACGGGCACTTCCTCCAAGACGGGGGCTGGGGGTGGTTCTGGGGACGACTCGGGTGGAGCGACCACTGCGTCTGCCGGTGCCGCCGAGAGCTCAGTCGTCGTCCAGCCCTGCAAGGCTGGGGCGTCATCGTCCGCACGCTCTTCCTCGATCGGCATGAGGGTGGGAGTCTCCGCGCTGGCAGGGGCATCATCGTTGGCTGGCCCACGCGTTTCCTCGATGGGCAGCAAGGTGAGGACTTCCGCGTCCGCGGGGCCCGTGGCATCCCCGTCGGCTGGCCCATGCGTTTCCTCGATGGGCATTAAGGTGAGGACTTCTGCATCCGCGGGGCCAGTGGCGTCGGAGCCTGCCGCGGGCATCAAGGTCAGCGGTGCCGTTGGTTCTGAGGGCGGCGGCGACTGGTCAGGCCCTAGGATGCCGGCTTCCGCCTGCGGAGTTAGGGTGAGCGTTGTCCGTAGCAGTTGTTTGGCGTCGTCGCGCGAGACCAAGCCTTGTTGGACAAGAAATTTTAAAATGGCTGCCGGCGTCAGGCGGCCTTGGTGTTGGGCAGCCTGCTGGCGCAGTTGGCTCAGCGTCTCGGGGGCTATGAGGCCCTGCTCCGCCAGGATGTTCAAAAAGTCGTCAGTGTGCATAGCGATTTATTGTTCCGATTCGTAGCTCATGAGTTGGATTTCTTCCATGCCGACTCCCGAACCTGCATCCAGGGCGGCGACTACAAACTCATGCCGCGCGTCCCCGTGGGCCTGCACCAACATTTTGGGCGACCGTGCCGGTAGACCGTGGCGTGCCTCGCGCAGTTTGAGGAGCAGATCCTGGTGGCTCGGGGCCCTTTGTTCCTGATCCCATTGGGGGGCACCGATCCAAAACACGTTGTCGGCATCCACACGGACCACCACCGCGTTGACTTCCAGGTCTTCCACCGTTTGGCTGGCTGCCGGCTCCTGTTCCACGGGCGGGACCTCGAGGGCCTTTTGGAGGGCAAAGGCCGCGGTAATCATAAAAAAAATCAGCAGCAGAAAAGTCACGTCGACCATCGGAGTCAGGTCCAGATCCTGCTGCGAACTGCTCCCGTCAGGCCGTAGGGTTCCGCTTTGTGTCCCGTTTTTATTGGGGGTGAATCCGCGCCGCATTCAATCCGCCTCCAGCACGGCCAGGTGGATTTTAGCACCGGCCACACGCGAAACGATTTGAATCACGTGGGCCACATCCCGGTGGGCTACGTTGCGGTCGGCTTTGATGAGGACATTTTCTTTTTGCTGCTCACGGCGTCCGGCTGCGACCGCTGCCTGGATCAGCTGTTGCTGTCGTTGCGGATCCTCCGGCAGTGCCGGACCGATTTTTCCGTCGGCTAGGTAGATCGGGGCACTCTCCGGGCCTTCATCACTGAGGGTAATGATGACGGAGTTCTTTTCTCCGACTCCTTTGCCATATTTTGCTGAGGGCAATTCAACAGCTGTTTGCGTGTCGGGCGTGGAGCACACGATAAAGAAGATCAACAGCAGGAAGGTGATGTCGATCATGGGGGTGATGTCCATGTCCAGATCGGCCCTGCGCCGGGG